>NZ_BPRL01000010.1:0-247559 GCF_045862635.1 Kitasatospora sp. NE20-6 | reverse complement strand
GTTGGCCTGCAGGGCGTCGAGCGCCTCCTGCGGGAAACGGCCCTGCTCGTCGACCTCGGCCGCGTACGGGGCGATCTTGGCCTCGGCCAGCGAACGGATCGCGTCCCGGAGCATGTCGTGCTCCTCGCTCAGCCGGAAGAGGTCGAAATCCGCCTCGGAGTTGCCAGCCATGTGCCTCGCCCCTTGACCTGTTAGTTACTGTTAAGTAGCAGTGTTGGTCCTCATTCTAGGCGTGTCACCCGCGCTCCCCGCACCGTGACATGCATGACACCGGGTGCCACGCCGCACCGGTCAGCTCACGCTCTCGCCCAGGGTGTCGCTGGTGGTGCCGTGCTCGGCCAGGTAGGCGGTCATCCGGTCGGTGCGGACGGCCTCCCAGAGGGTCTTCGCGGCCGCCCGGTCGAGCAGCACCACCGACTGCCCGTCGATCGAGTCGAAGCCGCCGAACGGCGCGTTCATGAAGCGCACACCGTCCGGCCGCAGCCCGCGCAGGCTCCAGGCGAGGTCGTACAGGTCGGTGTTGCTCAGCCGGTCGTCCACGCTCATCACGTCGCCGACGGCCTTCAGCAGGCCGGTCAGCCGGGCCGGGTTCCCCAGGGTGCCCGCGTCCATGGTCTGGATCATCAGGGCGCGGAGGAAGTTCTGCTGGCGCTTGCTGCGGTCGAGGTCGCCGTTGGGCAGGCCGTACCGCTCCCGCACGTAGAGCAGCGCCTGCTCGCCGCTCATGTGGTGGGTGCCCGCATCCCACTGCCGGGCCTCGCCCCGGCCCTCGATGGTCCGCGGAATGGTGATGTCGACCCCGCCGACCGCGTCCGTCAGCGCGCGGAAGCCGTTCCAGTCGATCACCGCGACATGGTCGATCCGCACCCCGGTGAGGTTCTGCACCGTCTCCACCATCAGCGCCGGGCCGCCCCACGAGTACGCCGCGTTGATCTTCGCCTTGCCGTGGCCCGGCACGTCGACCCAGGTGTCGCGGGCGATCGAGACGAGCGCCGCGCTCTTCCGGTCGGCGGAGATGTGCAGCAGCATCATCGTGTCGCTGCGCTGCGCGCCGGCCTTCCAGGCGGGCGCCGCGGCGGCCGCGCCGGTGGTGGCCACGTCGGAGCGGGCGTCCAGGCCGACCAGCAGGAAGGTCGTGCCGGAGTTGGGCACCGCCTGCGGCTGCCGGTCCGCGGGCGCCGTGGGGAAGGCGCCCGGGATGCGGTCCACCGACGACGCGTAGTGGTCCACCGTCCAGTACGCCGCCCCCGTGCCGCCTGCCACCAGGGCGAACAGCACGGCCAGCGTCCACACCAGCACCCGGCGGGTGCGCCGCCTCCGGCGCACCTCGCCCCCGCCGCCGTCCGGCACCCCGGCGGCGTCCCCCTCCGGGGCCCCGTCCCCGGGAGCGCGGTCGAACAGACTCAGCGACTCCGGGCGGTCCGCCGCGGCTTCCTCGCGCTCCCCTGGCACCATGGGCGCATTCTGCCGCCCGGCGCGCCCCGGCGGGAGTGGTCGCGCCATCGGCAACCGGGCCGTTATCCGCCGGTTCGCAGGGCCTCCGGGCCCGGATACCATCGGTGCCTGCGACAGCCACCCGACCGGGGCGGCCGGCAAACCGACTGAAGGGGACGCACGTGGCCCTCCGCATCACGGTGATCGGCACCGGCTACCTCGGCGCGACGCACGCCGCCTGCATGGCGGAGCTCGGCTTCGAGGTGCTCGGCCTGGACATCGACCCGGAGAAGATAGCGTCGCTCGCCGCGGGCCGCGTCCCCATGTACGAGCCCGGCCTGGCCGACCTGCTCGTCAAGCACGTGGCAGGTCACGAGGGCTCGACCGGACGGCTGCGCTTCACCACCTCCTGGGAGGAGGTGGCCGAGTTCGGCGACGTCCACTTCCTCTGCACCAACACCCCGCAGAAGAAGGGCGAGTTCGCGGCCGACATGAGCTACGTCGACAGCGCGCTCGACTCGCTCGCCGTGCACCTGCACCGGCCCGCCCTGGTCGTCGGCAAGTCCACCGTGCCGGTCGGCAGCGCGAGCCGCCTCGCCGAGCGCCTCGCCGCGCTCGCCCCCGTCGGCGCGCAGGCCGAACTCGCCTGGAACCCCGAGTTCCTGCGCGAGGGCTACGCCGTCGGCGACACCCTGCACCCCGACCGGCTCGTCGTCGGCGTGCGCAGCGAGCGCGCCGAGCAGCTGCTGCGGGAGGTGTACGCCACGCCGGTCGCCGAGGGCGTGCCCTTCGTGGTCACCGACTTCCCGACCGCCGAGCTCGTCAAGGCGGCCGCCAACTCCTTCCTCGCCACCAAGATCTCCTTCATCAACGCGATGGCGGAGGTCTGCGAGTCGGCCGGCGCCGACGTCGTGGAGCTCTCCCGGGCGCTCTCCTTCGACCCGCGGATCGGCGGCAGGTTCCTCAACGCCGGGCTGGGCTTCGGCGGCGGCTGTCTGCCCAAGGACATCCGCGCCTTCATGGCGCGCGCCGGCGAGCTGGGCGCCGACCAGGCGCTGACCTTCCTGCGCGAGGTCGACTCCATCAACATGCGCCGCCGCTCCCGCATGGTGGAGCTGGCCCGCGAGCAGTGCGGGGGCGGCTTCCTCGGCCGGCGGGTCGCCGTGCTGGGCGCCGCGTTCAAGCCCAACTCGGACGACATCCGCGACTCCCCCGCCCTGAACGTCGCCGGGCAGATCCAGCTGCAGGGCGCCCAGGTCACCGTCTACGACCCCAAGGCCGTGGACAACGCCCGCAAGATGTTCCCCGGCCTGTCCTACGCGGACTCCGCCCTGGAGGCCGTCGTCGGGGCGCACGTGGTGCTGCACCTGACGGAGTGGCAGGAGTTCCGCGAGCTCGACCCCGCCGAGGTCGGCGCACTCGTCGCCGACCGCCGCATCATCGACGGCCGCAACGTGCTCGACCGCGCCGCCTGGCGGGCCGCCGGGTGGACGTACCGCGCCATGGGCCGGCCCGGCACGGAATGACCGCGCCCGCTGCCCTGTTGTCCCCGGCATGACGTACGGAGACGACGCGACGGTCCGCAGGATCCTCCGGGAGACGGGCGACACCTGGGCGGTGGTCGGCCTGTCGACCAACACCGCCCGGGCGGCGTACGGCGTGGCCCGGGTGCTGCAGCAGGCGGGCAAGCGGGTGGTGCCGGTGCACCCGAAGGCCGAGTCCGTGCTCGGCGAGCAGGGCTACGCCACGCTCGCCGACATCCCGTTCCCGGTCGACGTGGTCGACGTCTTCGTCAACTCCGGCCTGGCCGGCGAGGTCGCCGACCAGGCCGTCGCGGTGGGCGCCCGGGCCGTCTGGTTCCAGCTGGACGTCGTCGACGAGGCCGCCTACGCCCGCACCACCGGCGCCGGGCTCGCCATGGTCATGGACCGCTGCCCGGCGATCGAGCTGCCGCGGCTCTGACCGCGGGCGCCCGGCGCGCGGACACGCCGGCGCCGGGCAGGCCGGGCGTCAGCCGTCGAGGCCCGCGAGGGTGGCGATCGACGCCGGGCGCTCCGCCCGCAGGCGCGCGGCGACCCCCTCCGCGTCGCGCAGCACCCGCACCGCGTTGTGCCAGGCCAGCTTGGAGACGTCGGCCTCCGACCAGGCCCGGCCGAGGAGTTCGGCGATGAGGTGCGGATATCCGGAGACGTCGTCCAGGCCGGCCGGGACGAACGCGGTGCCGTCGTAGTCGCCGCCGATGCCGATGTGGTCGATGCCCGCGACCTCGCGCATGTGGTCCAGGTGGTCGGCGACGGTCGCCGCGGTCGCCACCGGCCGGGGGTGCCCGGCCTCGTACGCGCGCTGGCACTCCATCGCCGCGGGGGTGGTCTCCAGCGGGTGGAAGCCGTGCGCGCGCATGTTCCCGTCCGCGGCGAGCGTCCACTCGATGGCCGCGGGCAGGACGAACTTCGGCACGAACGTCGCCATCGCCAGGCCGCCGTTGGCGGGCAGCTGCGCGAGGACGTCGTCCGGGATGTTGCGCGGGTGGTCGCAGACGGCGCGCGCCGAGGAGTGCGAGAAGACGACCGGCGCCTCCGAGACGCGCAGTGCGGCCCGCATGGTGTCGGCGGAGACGTGCGAGAGGTCGACGAGCATGCCGAGCCGGTTCATCTCCCGCACGACCTCCTCGCCGAAGGCCGTCAGGCCGCCCGCGGCGGGCTCGTCGGTGGCGGAGTCCGCCCACGGCACGTTGTCGTTGTGGGTGAGCGTCAGGTACCGCACGCCCAGGGTGTGCAGGGCCCGCAGGGTGGCCAGCGAGGAGTCGATGGAGTGGCCGCCCTCGGCGCCCATCAGCGAGGCGATCCGGCCCTCGGCGCGGGCCGCCTCCATGTCGTCGGCGGTCAGGGCGAGGCGCAGCACGTCCGGGTAGCGCGCGGTGAGCGCGTGCACGAAGTCGATCTGCTCCAGGGTCGCGCTGACCGCGTGGTCGCCCGCCCAGTCGCTGCGCACGTACACCGACCAGAACTGCGCGCCGACCCCGCCCGCGCGCAGGCGGGCGAGGTCGGTGTGCAGGCGGCCGCTCTGGTCGGCCGCGAGGTCGATCGCGTCGAGGTCGTAGCCGGCCTGGGCGCGCATCGCCCAGGGGAGGTCGTTGTGCCCGTCGACCACCGGGGTCTCGCGGAGGACGGCGCGGGCACGGTCGAGCAGCTCAGGGGTCATGGGGCCACCGTAACCAGCGGCCCGCGCGGGGCGCCGCCTAGTTGCCGAAGCCGAAGGAGGCCGCACCGGCGACCTTGGCGCGCAGCTTCTTGCCCTTCTCGGTGGCCTGGGCGTTCAGCTCGGCCTGGAACTCGGCCATCCGCTCGGCGATCTCGGTGTCGAACGCGGCCAGCATCCGGACGGCCAGCAGGCCGGCGTTGCGGGCGCCCGCGACCGAGACGGTCGCCACGGGCACGCCGGCCGGCATCTGCACGATCGACATCAGGCTGTCCATGCCGTCGAGGTAGCGCAGCGGCACCGGGACGCCGATGACCGGCAGCGGGGTGACCGAGGCCAGCATGCCGGGCAGGTGGGCGGCGCCGCCCGCACCGGCGATGATCGACTTCAGGCCGCGGGCGTGCGCCTGCTCGCCGTACGCGATCATCTCGCGCGGCATGCGGTGCGCGGAGACGACGTCCACCTCGTAGGGGACCTCGAACTCGTCGAGCGCCTGCGCGGCGGCCTCCATCACGGGCCAGTCGGAGTCGGAGCCCATCACGATGCCGACAACGGGGTTGGTCATTCGGTGATCGTTCCTCGCAGGTAGGCGGCCGCGTGGCGGGCGCGCTCGCGGACGTCGTCGAGGTCGTCCCCGACGACGTTGACGTGGCCGACCTTGCGGCCGGGCTTGACGTCCTTCCCGTACATGTGGATCTTCAGGCTCGGGTCGCGGGCCATGCAGTGCAGGAAGGCGTGGTACATGTCCGGGTAGTCCCCGCCGAGCACGTTGACCATGACCGTCCACGGTGCGCGGGGACGGGGGTCGCCGAGCGGCAGGTCGAGGACGGCCCGCAGGTGGTTCTCGAACTGCGAGGTGACCGCGCCGTCCTGCGACCAGTGGCCGGAGTTGTGCGGCCGCATGGCCAGCTCGTTGACGAGGATGCGGCCGTCGCGGGTCTGGAACAGCTCCACCGCGAGGTGGCCGGTGATGCCGAGGTCGCCGGCGATGCGCAGCGCGAGCTGCTGGGCCTCGGCCGCGAGCTCCGGGTCGAGGTTGGGCGCGGGCGCCGTGACCTCGGCGCAGACGCCGTTCTCCTGGACGCTCTCCACCACCGGGTAGGCCACGGCCTGGCCGCTGGGCGAGCGCACGACGTTCGCGGCGAGTTCGCGCAGGAAGTCGACCTTCTCCTCGGCGAGCACGGGCACCCCGGCGAGGAACGGCGCGTGCGCCTCCTGCTCGTCGCCGACGACCCACACGCCCTTGCCGTCGTAGCCGCCGCGGACGGTCTTCAGCACCACCGGGTAGCCGTCGCCCTCGGCGGCGAACGCCGTCACGTCGGCCGGGTCGGCGACGATCCGGTGGCGCGGGCAGGGCACGCCGATCCCGTCGAGCTTCGCCCGCATGACGCCCTTGTCCTGGGCGTTGACCAGCGCCTCCGGCCCGGGGCGGACGGCGATGCCGTCGGCCTCCAGGGCGCGCAGGTGCTCGGTGGGGACGTGCTCGTGGTCGAAGGTCACCACGTCGCAGCCGGCGGCGAAGCGGCGCAGCGTCTCCAGGTCCCGGTAGTCACCGAGGACGACGTCGGAGACCACCTGGGCCGCGGAGTCCTGGGGGGTGTCGGCCAGCAGCCTGAGACGGATGCCGAGCGGGATGCCCGCCTGGTGCGCCATGCGTGCCAGCTGCCCGCCGCCGATCACGCCCACCACTGGAAATTTTGCGTTGCCCGCGAAAGTCACGCTGCCCAGGATATCCGGGCCGGTGGGAGCCGGTGCACGGCAGGGCCGGGGGCCGGAGGCCCCGGGACCGGGCGCCGATCGCCTCATGGAGACCGAGTAGCCTGGGTTGCCGGTGCCTTAGCCGTGCATGTGCGTACACGAGGCGCCCGTTCGCGCTGCGCCCGCGCGGGCACCTGCCGTCCGCCCGTACGTCACTCAGGAGACACCCGGATGACCAAGACCTCCGCGACCCCGTCGTCGCTTTTGCAGCGGCTCGACGGCATCTCGGCCGAGGTGATCCGGTTCGGCGTGGTGGGGCTGGGCGGTTTCGCCGTCAACTTCGTCGTCTTCTGGATCTGCATCAACGGCTTCGGCCTGGCCTCGCTGCGGTCGAACATCGCGGCGACCCTGGTGGCCATCGCCACCAACTACCTCGGCTACCGCTACTGGCTCTACAAGGACCGCGACGCGGCCTCCCGCCGGCGGGAGATCACGCTGTTCCTGGTCTTCAGCGGCGCCGGCATGCTGATCGAGACCGGCGTGCTGGCCGTCTCGGTGTACGTGCTCGGGCTGGACACGCACCTGGAGCAGATCGCCGCCAAGCTGGCGGGCCTGGCCGGGGGCACGGTCTTCCGCTTCGTCTCCTACCGTACCTGGGTGTTCAAGGCCGTGCCGGAGCCGGTGGCCGTGCCCGCGCCCGCGGTGGTGGCCGAGGCCGAGGCCGAACTGATGCTGGCGGCCGAGGAGCCTCAGTACGTGAAGTAGCCGCAGTACGTGAAGCAGGGGCGCCCCTCCCCGGTCCCCTCCCCCGCCTCCGGCGCTCTACCCGTCCGTCCGGCCGCCGCCGAGGAAGAGCGCGAACACCGGGGGCCGGAGCGACAGCAGTTCGAGCCGTGCACCGTCGGCCTCGGCGAGGTCGCGGGCGACCGCCAGGCCGATGCCGGTGGAGTTGCGGCCGCTGACCGCGCGTTCGAAGACCCGGTTGCCGAGCTCCGGGGGCACGCCGGCGCCCTCGTCCTGCACCTCGGTGACGACCGAGGAGCCGGTGCGGCGGACCCGCACCGTGATGTCGCCGCCGCCGTGCATGAGCGAGTTCTCGATGAGGGTCGCGAGCACCTGCGCCACCGTGCCGGGGGTGCCGAGCACCCTGGCCCCGCGCAGCCCTTCGAGGTGCAGGTGCCGGCCGTCGGCGCGCAGCGGGGCGCTCCACTCCTCGACCTGCTGCTTGATGACCTCGTCGAGGTCGAAGGGCACGGCGGTCGGGCTGGTGGGGTCGCGCTGGTTGGTGAGCAGCCGCTGGACGACGTCGGTGAGCCGTTCGACCTGCTGGAGGGCGATCGTGGCCTCCTCCTTGACGGTGCCGGGCTCCTCGGCGAGCGCGGTGATCTCCTCCAGCCGCATCGACAGTGCGGTGAGCGGGGTGCGGAGCTGGTGGGAGGCGTCGGCGGCGAGCCGGCGCTCGGCGGTGAGCATCCGGGCGATGCGCACCGCGCTGACGTCCAGCACCTCGGCGATCCGGTCGAGCTCGGGCACGCCGTAGCGGCGGTCGCGCGGGCGGGGGTCGCCGGAGCCGAGGCGTTCGGCGGTCTCGGCGAGTTCGGTGAGCGGCCGGGCGAGGCGCTTGGCCTGCCAGACGGCGAGTGCCACCGCGGCCTGGACGGCGAGCAGTGCGACGACCCCGAGCAGCAGCAGCATGTTGCCGATCTCGTGGTCGACGTCCTTGCGGGACTGCTGCACGCTGACGGTCTCGCCGCTGGTGCCCTTCTCGGTGGCGCCGATCGCGGGCCCGTCGACGGGGGTGCCGACGGTGATCAGCTGCTGGCCGGGGATGTCGACGGTGACGTACGAGCCGGGGCTGACCTGGGCGGCGAACTTCTCCCCGGTCACCGGCTCGCCGGCGGCCAGCCGGCTCTCGACCAGGCCGAGGACCCGGACGGCCGCGGCGTCGGTCCGGCCCTCGGCGGCGCTGACGATGCTCTGCTTCTCGATCAGCGCGAGCGGGACGCAGAACACCACGACCACCACCAGGACGACGCCCAGCAGCGAGTTGATCATTCTGCGCTTCACGCCGGGGGACGCCTTCGGTCAGTTCTTCTCGAAGCGGAAGCCGACACCGCGCACGGTGGCGATGTACCGCGGGTTGGCGGCGTCGTCGCCGAGCTTCTTGCGCAGCCACGAGATGTGCATGTCGAGGGTCTTGGTGGAGGTCCACCAGGTGGTGTCCCAGACCTGGCGCATGATCTCCTCGCGGGTGACGACCCGGCCGGCGTCGCGCACCAGCACGCGCAGCAGCTCGAACTCCTTCGCGGAGAGCGTGAGCTCGTCCTCGCCGAGCCAGGCGCGGTGCGACTCGATGTCGATCTTGACGCCGTGCGCCCCGGTGGTGAGCTGGTCGACGTTGCCGCGGCGGAGCAGCGCCCGGACGCGGGCGAGCAGCTCGGCGAGGCGGAAGGGCTTGGTGACGTAGTCGTCGGCACCGGCGTCGAGGCCCACCACGGTGTCGACCTCGTCGGCGCGGGCGGTGAGCACGAGGACGGGGCAGCTGCGGCCGTCGGCGCGCAGCCGGCGGCAGACCTCCAGCCCGTCCATCTCCGGGAGGCCGAGGTCGAGGACGACGAGGTCGACCTCCTCCGTCAGGCCCGCCGCCAGCGCGGCCGGCCCGTCCTCGCGGACGAGCACCTCGTATCCCTCGCGTCGGAGGGCGCGGGCCAGCGGTTCGGAGATTGCCGGGTCGTCCTCGGCCAGCAGCACACAGGTCATGGGGTGATGGTAGTCCGCCGCGGATGATCACCGAGGCTGTGAACTACTTCACAGCGGGTCACCGGCGAACCGGGGAGTGTCATGCCCGCGACGAGATGACCACATGGAGGCCACGACCGGAGATCTTGAACTTCGATCTTTAAAACGAAGGAGATTTTACTGAAAAGCCATGGAATGACATGCTAGAGCTGGGAGAAGCATCACTCGGACATGACGGACAACGCCACATTTGTCAGCTCATGTCATGTTCTCTTCCCCGTACAGTGGTCCGGTCCCCGTCCGCCGACACCCACGAGGCGGACGAAGTCAGGCAAGGAACCCACCACACATGGCGACTACCACCCTGGACGCCGGCGCACGGCCGGCACCTCCCCGTGGCAAGACCTTCCTCGGGCACCCCCGCGGGCTCGCCACCCTCTTCATGACCGAGATGTGGGAGCGCTTCAGCTTCTACGGCATGCGCGCCCTGCTGGTGCTCTACATGACGGCCGCCACCACCGAGGGCGGCCTGGGCATGAAGATCGCCGTGGCGACGGCGGTGTACAGCGTCTACAACGCGATGGTCTACCTGCTGGCACTGCCCGGCGGCTGGATCGCGGACCGCTTCCTCGGCGCCCGGAAGACCGTGGCCCTCGGCGGCGTGATCATCATGATCGGCCACTTCGCGCTGGCCGTACCGGCGACCGCCTCGTTCTTCGCCGGCCTCGGCTTCATCGCGCTCGGTTCCGGCCTGCTCAAGGCCAACATCTCGACGATGGTCGGCCACCTGTACGACGGCCCGAACGACCCCCGTCGCGACGGCGGCTTCACCATCTTCTACATGGGCATCAACCTCGGTGCCTTCGCCGCCCCGCTGGTCATCGGCACCGTCGGCCAGAGCGTCGACTGGCACCTGGGCTTCGCCCTCGCCGGCGTCGGCATGGCGCTGGGCCTCGGCCAGTTCCTGCTCGGCACCCGCCACCTCTCCGCCACCAGCGACGTGGTCAGCTCCCCGATGCCCGCCGCCGAGAAGCGCGCGGCGTTCCGCAAGGCGGGCCTGTGGCTGGCCGTCGCGGCGGTCTTCTACACCGTCGTCGTGCTGAGCGGCCGCTTCACCATCGACTGGGCGATCTGGCCGCTGTCGATCGCGGGCATCGCCATCCCGGTCTTCGTCTTCGCCCGGGTGAAGCGCGACAAGGACCTCGACGCCGCCGAGCAGTCCCGGATGAGCGGCTACATCTGGTTCTTCGTGGCCGCCGCCGTGTTCTGGATGATCTACGACCAGTCCGGCTCGACGCTGAGCGTCTTCGCCGACGACAGCACCGCCTCCACGCTGTTCGGCTTCGCGTTCCCGTCCAGCTGGTTCCAGTCGCTGAACCCGCTCTACATCATGGCGCTGGCCCCTGTCTTCGCCTGGCTCTGGGTGGCGCTCTCGCGCCGCGCCAAGAACCCCAGCACCACGATGAAGTTCGCCTTCGGCCTGCTGATGATCGGCGCCTCGTTCCTCGTCATGATGCTGGCGATGGCCGCGGCCTCCGGCGGCGCGAAGGTCACCCCGCTGTGGCTGGCGATGGTCTACCTCGTCCAGACCGTCGGCGAGCTGACCCTCTCCCCGGTCGGCCTCTCCGTCACCACCAAGCTGGCCCCGGCGAAGTACGCCAGCCAGATGATGGGCGTCTGGTTCCTCGCCGTCACCGCCGGCGACTGCGTGGCCGCGCTCGTCCAGCTGGTGCTGGGCGACGCCACCGGCAGCACCTGGTACTTCGCCGTCCAGGGCCTCGCCGCGATCGTGGCCGGCCTCGCGCTCGCGATGTACCGCAGGAAGGTCGTCCGCCGCCGGGGCGCCGGGCCCGGCCCCCGGCCGCCCCCGCGGCGGCGCGGCGGCCCGGCACGGCGATCCCGTGCGGGCCGCCGCGTCCGCGCACCCCGCCGACCGGCGGGGGCCCGGGTGCCCGCGGACCCGCCGACCGGCGGTAGCGGGCAGCGAACGGCGCCCGGAAGACTGGGGACACCACCCGGGCACAACCCGGCAGAGCAGCGAGGGAGGGCGCGGACCGCGCCCTCCCTCTTCCTCTGCCCGGCGCACTTCCCGGGCGCGTGCGCTTCCCGCGAGGGCGTTCCCGGCCGTCAGACCTCGCGGACGCCCGCCCGCCACACCGCGGCCGTCAGCGGCACGCCCGGCCGGTAGGCGAGGTGCACGTGGGAGGGCGCGTCCAGCAGCAGCAGGTCGGCCCGGGCCCCCACCGCGACCCGGCCCACGTCGGTGCGCCGCAGGGCGCGGGCCCCGACGGCGGTCGCCGCGTGGACGGCCTCGTCCGGCGTCATGCCCATCTCGCGGACGGCGACGGCGATGCAGAAGGCCATCGAGCTGGTGAAGCTGGAGCCGGGGTTGCAGTCGGTGGAGAGCGCGACGGCGGCGCCCGCGTCGAGCAGCCGGCGGGCGTCCGGGTAGGGCGCCCGGGTGGAGAACTCCGCGCCGGGCAGCAGGGTGGCGACCGTCTCCGAGCCGGCGAGCGCCGCGACGTCCGCGTCGGTCAGGTGGGTGCAGTGGTCGGCGGAGGCCGCGCCGAGCTCCACCGCGAGCTGCACGCCCGGACCGTGGCCCAGCTGGTTGGCGTGCACCCTCGGCACCAGGCCGCGGGCCGCGCCGGCGGTGAGCACGGCGCGGGCCTGGTCGCCGTCGAAGGCGCCGCGCTCGCAGAAGACGTCCACCCAGCGGGCGTGCGGGGCGCAGGCGTCCAGCATCGGGCCGGTGACGAGGTCGACGTACCCGGCCGGGTCGTCCGCGTACTCGGGGGCGACGACGTGCGCGCCGAGGTACGTCGTCTCGGGGGTGTGCGCGGCGGCGATCCGCAGGGCCCGCGCCTCGTCGTCGACGGTCAGGCCGTAGCCGGACTTGCACTCGATCGTGGTGGTGCCCTGCCGCAGCGCCTCGCCGACGAACCGGGCGAGGTTGGCGTCGAGTTCGGCGTCGGTGGCGGCCCGGGTCGCGGCGACGGTGGTCCGGATGCCCCCGGCGGTGTAGGCCCGGCCGGACATCCGGGCGTTGAACTCCGCGGTGCGGTCGCCCGCGAAGACCAGGTGGGCGTGCGAGTCGACGAAGCCCGGCAGCACCGCCCGGCCCGCCGCGTCGACGCGGTCGTCGGCCGGCGGCGCGGCGGCGGCCGGGCCGACCCAGGCGATCCGTCCGCCGTCGACGACGACGGCCGCGCCGGCGAGCACGCCGAGCGGGCCGGGGCCGTGCGCGGGGTCGTTGGTGACGAGGCTGCCGATGCCGGTGATGAGGGTGCTCACGGGTGTCCTTCCGCTCCCCGGGGGAGCTCTGGTCGGCGGTGGCTCCGGGCCGCGGGGCCCTTCGCCGCGGGAGCGCTACGCGCCGAGGGCGGCGATCGTGGTGCGGAGGGCCGTCGCGACGTCCGGGACGAGCTGGTGCTCGCCGTCCCGCACGATGTGCCGGCCGCCGACCACCACGTGCCGGACGTCGGCCGCGGACGCCGCGAAGACCGCGGTCTCCGCGCCGAGCTGCGGGCCGGGGCCGGCGGTGCGGACGGTGTCGAGGGCGACGGCGGTGAAGTCGGCCAGCGCCCCGGCCTCGATCCGGCCCGCCTCGGGCCAGCCGAGCGAGGCGTGGCCGTCCTCGCCGCCGGCGCGCAGCAGGGCGTGGGCCGTCCAGTGGCCGCGGGTGCGGGCACGCAGCCGCTCGTTCAGCTCCAGCGCGCGGGCCTCCTCGAACGGGTCGATCACCGCGTGGCTGTCGCTGCCGAGGCTGATCGGGCAGCCGGAGCTCGCGAGACGGCGGGCCGGGCCGATGCCGTCGGCGAGGTCGCGTTCGGTCGTGGGGCACATGCAGACGGTCGTCGAGGAGTCGCCGAGCAGCCGGACGTCCTCGTCGGTGAGGTGGGTGGCGTGCACCGCGGAGGTGCGCGGGCCGAGCACCCCGCGGTCGGCGAGCAGCCGGGTCGGGGTGACGCCGTGCGCGGTGAGGCAGGCGTCGTTCTCGGCGGTCTGCTCGGAGAGGTGCACGTGCAGCGGGGCCCTGCGCATGGCGGCCCAGTGCGCGACCGTGCCGAGCTGGTCGGCGGGCACGGCGCGCACCGAGTGCACGGCCGCGCCGATCCGGGCGTGGCCGGTGTCCTTGAGGGCCTCGGCGCGGGCGGCCCACGCGTCGGCGTCGCCGTCGCCGAACCGCAGCTGCGGCTTGGTGAGGTCGGCGCCGAAGCCGGCGGAGAGGTAGCAGGTGTCGAGCAGGGTGATGCGGATGCCGGCGCGGGCCGCGGCCTCGACGAGGGCGTGGCCCATCGCGTTGGGGTCCGTGTAGCGGGCGCCGCCGGGGGCGTGGTGCAGGTAGTGGAACTCGCCGACGGCGGTGATGCCGGCGAGGGCCATCTCCGCGTACACGGCGGTGGCGAGCGCGAGGTAGCTGTCCGGGTCGAGGGCCCCGGCGAAGCGGTACATGGTGTCGCGCCAGGTCCAGAAGGTGCCGGAGCCGACCTGGACGGTGCCGCGCAGCGCCCGGTGGAAGGCGTGCGAGTGGGCGTTGGCCCGGCCCGGCAGCAGCAGGCCGCCGAGGCGGACGGCGCCGGGCGGGCAGGGCCCGCTGTCGGGGGCGACGTGGGCGATCCGGCCGCCCGGTCCGACGGTGACGAGCACGTCGCGCTCGACCACCGGGCCGTTCGCGTGCGGCAGCCAGGCGTGCTCCGCCCAGTACGTCAGCCCTGACATGCGAGGTCCTCCAGTACGTCGGCGAGGGCGGTCACGCCCGCCAGGCAGTCCGCCGCCTCGGCGTGCTCGGCCGGGGAGTGCGAGATCCCGGTCGGGTTCCGCACGAACAGCATGGCGGTCGGGACGGCCGATGCGAGGATCCCGGCGTCGTGTCCCGCGCCGGTCGGCAGCACGGGCACCCCGCCGAGGGTGCGGGCGAGCCGGTCGCGCAGCGGGCCGTCGAAGTCGACGACCGGCGTGTACGACTCGCGGGTGAGCTCGACCCGGACGCCGTCGCGCCCGCCGCGCTCGGCCGCGGCCTGCCGGACCTCCTCGACGACGCGTTCCAGGGTGGCCTCGTCGGCGGCCCGGGAGTCGAGCCAGCCGCGCACCAGGGAGGCGACGGCGTTGGTGCCGTTGGGCTCGACCGCGACCTTGCCGAAGGTGGCGAGCGCCCCCGCGAGCCGGGCCTTCTTGCGGGCCGCGAGCACGGTGGTGGCGTAGGTGAGCATCGGGTCGCGGCGGTCCTCGATGCGGGTGGTGCCCGCGTGGTTGGCCTCGCCGTGGAAGTCGAACCGCCAGCGGCCGTGCGGCCAGATCGCGGAGGCGACGCCGACGGGCTGCCGCTCGGTGAGGAAGCGGCCCTGCTCGACGTGCAGTTCGACGAACGCGCCGATGCGGCCGAGGCGTTCGTGGTCGGTGCCGATCGCGGCCGGGTCGTGGCCGGCCTTCTCCATGGCGTCGGGCAGCCGGGTGCCGTCGGCGTCGCGCAGCGCGTACGCCTGCTCGGGCGTCAGCACGCCGGCGGTGAGCCGGGAGCCGATGCAGGCGACGCCGAAGCGGGCGCCCTCCTCGTCGCCGAAGTTGACGATCGCCAGCGGGCGGGTGAACTCCACCCCGCGGGAGCGGAGTTCGTCGAGGGCGGCGAAGGCGGAGACCACGCCGAGCGGGCCGTCGAAGGCACCGCCGTCCGGGACGGAGTCGAGGTGCGAGCCCGTGACGACGGCGTCGCCGGCCTGCGGGTCGCCGAGCCAGGCCCACTGGTTGCCGTTGCGGTCGGTCTCGTACGCGAGGCCGCGCCGCTCGGCCTGCTCGCGGAACCACGCGCGGCACTCCGCGTCGGCGGCCGTCCAGGCGAAGCGGCGGTAGCCGCCGGAGGCGGCGGAGCGGCCCACGGGGAGCAGCTCCGCCCACATCGCTTCGAAGGTCACGACTCACCCATCGGGACGCGCACACCGCGCTCGGCGGCGACCTCGGTGGCGCGGTCGTAGCCGGCGTCGACGTGCCGGACGACGCCCATGCCGGGGTCGTTGGTGAGCACCCGGCGGATCTTCTCGCCGGCCAGCGCGGTGCCGTCGGCGACGGTGACCTGTCCGGCGTGGAGGGAGCGGCCGATGCCGACGCCGCCGCCGTGGTGGATGGAGACCCAGGAGGCGCCGGAGGCGACGTTGACCATGGCGTTGAGCAGCGGCCAGTCGGCGATGGCGTCGGAGCCGTCGAGCATGGCCTCGGTCTCGCGGTACGGGGAGGCCACGGAGCCGCAGTCGAGGTGGTCGCGGCCGATGACGATCGGCGCGGCGAGTTCGCCGGAGGCGACCATGTCGTTGAAGCGCTCGCCGGCCTTGTCGCGCTCGCCGTAGCCGAGCCAGCAGATGCGGGCGGGCAGGCCCTGGAAGTGCACCTTCTCCTGGGCCAGCTTGATCCAGCGGTGCAGCGACTCGTTCTCCGGGAAGAGGTCGAGCACGGCCCTGTCGGTCTTGGCGATGTCCTGCGGGTCGCCGGAGAGCGCGGCCCAGCGGAACGGGCCCTTGCCCTCGCAGAACAGCGGGCGGATGTACGCCGGGACGAAGCCGGGGAAGGCGAACGCCCGGTCGTAGCCGGCGAGCCGGGCCTCGCCGCGGATGGAGTTGCCGTAGTCGAAGACCTCGGCGCCGCGGTCCTGGAAGCCGACCATCGCCTCGACGTGACGGGCCATCGACTCGCGGGAGCGCTCGGTGAACTCGGCGGGCTTCTCGGCCGCGTACGACGCCATGTCCTCGAAGGCGACGCCGACGGGGAGGTAGGAGAGCGGGTCGTGGGCGCTGGTCTGGTCGGTGACGATGTCGATCGGGGCGTCCATGGCGAGCAGCTGCGGGACGAGCTCGGCGGCGTTGCCGAGCAGGCCGACGGAGAGCGGCTGCTTCCTGTCCCGTGCGGCGGTGGCGAGTTCGAGGGCGTGGGCGAGGTCCTTCGCCTCGACGTCCAGGTAGCGGTGCTCGATCCGGCGGGAGATCCGGGAGGGGTCGCAGTCGATGCAGATCGCGACGCCGCCGTTCATCGTGACGGCGAGCGGCTGGGCACCGCCCATGCCGCCGAGGCCCGCGGTGAGGGTGATCGTGCCGGCGAGGGTGCCCCGGAACTTCTTCTCCGCGACGGCGGCGAAGGTCTCGTAGGTGCCCTGGAGGATGCCCTGGGTGCCGATGTAGATCCAGGAGCCGGCGGTCATCTGGCCGTACATGGTGAGGCCGAGGGACTCCAGCCGGCGGAACTCCTCCCAGTTCGCCCAGTCGCCGACGAGGTTGGAGTTGGCGATGAGCACGCGCGGCGCCCACTCGTGGGTCTGCATCACGCCGACCGGCCGGCCGGACTGCACGAGCATGGTCTCGTCCTGCTTGAGCGTCTGCAGGGTGCGGACCATGGCGTCGTACGAGCGCCAGTCGCGGGCGGCCTTGCCGGTGCCGCCGTAGACGACGAGCTTGGAGGGGTGCTCGGCGACCTCGGGGTCGAGGTTGTTCATGAGCATCCGCAGGGCGGCCTCCTGCTGCCAGCCCTGCGCGGTCAGCTTCGTGCCGCGTGCCGCGCGAACCTCGCGCGGGCCGCTCACCTGGTCCACCATGCCACCGGCCTCCTTGCGGATGAATTCATTCAGACTTTCCAGGACTGAATATATCCAGACAACACGTCCGCCGCCAGGGCTGCCCCGCGCGCCGCCCGTCGGCCGCCGCTCCGCCCGGGTGCTCCGGAGCCCGCCCGCGCGCCCCCCGAAGCCGCCCGGATCGTCGGACCCGCGTCATAGGCTGGGACCGACCACGAGGAGAGCGGTGGTGGCGATTCCCTACATGTCCCAGGGCCAGGATCCCGTCGGATGGGTGACCGAGGCCTACCCGCGGCCCCTGCGGTACGCCCTCTCCCGGCGCGGCGGCGTCCCGCACACCGTGCGGACCGTGATCGCGGGGCAGCTGCGCGTCCGGACCGCCGATCAGCTGCGCGAGCGGATCGAACGGCGGTGGTTCGGCGGCTTCGCCCACCTGCCCGCACCCGAGCTCCTGGAGCGCGCCGACGACATCGCGATGCAGCTCGTCGGCGCACCCGGCTGCGAGGTGTCGCTGCGCTGCGAAGACGGCTGGCTGCTCGACCAGGACGCCAACTGCATGTGGTGCCGGCCGAGCCGGACCGAGTTCCACATGCGGGACGAGGACCTCACCGACGGCCGCCGCTCGTCCGCCGAGACGGTGGCCCGGATGGCCGCCGAGATCCGCACCTCGATGCGGACCAACCGCCGGTACCCGAACGGCCCGCGGCGCTGACCCGTACGGCCGCGGGCGGGCGGCGGCGCTCACCGTACGGCCGCCGGCGGACGGCGGACACGGCAGAGGCGGGCGGCGGAGCCCCCACCGGCTCCGCCGCCCGCCGTTCCGTGCCGCCCGCCGCCCGAGGGCGGTCAGGCCGCGTTCAGTGCCGCCAGCTGCTCGGCGAACGGCACCAGCTCCGGCTCGCCCCGCCCGCGGGCCGGGCGGCCCGCCAGCGCGTCGGCGAGCTCGCCCGCGGCGCGGGAGATCCGCGGCCCCAGTCCTTCCGCGTCCCCGCCCGGGCCCCAGTCCTCCGAGGCCGCGAAGACGGCGGTCGGGACGACGGCGGCCCGCAGGTAGGCGAAGAGCGGACGTACGGCGTGCTCCAGCGCGAGGGAGTGGCGGGCGGTGCCGCCGGTCGCGGCGATCAGCACCGGGGTGCCGGTGAGCGCGTCGCGGTCGAGGACGTCGAAGAACGACTTGAAGAGGCCGCTGTAGGAGGCGCTGAAGATCGGCGTGACGGCGATCAGGCCGTCCGCCGCCGCGACCGCGTCGAGGGCCGCCCGCAGCTTCGGCCCGGCGAACCCGGTGACGAGGTTGTGTGCGATCTCGGTGGCCAGGTCGCGCAGCTCGATCACCTCGACCGTGGTGCGGTCGCCCGCCCTCCCGGCCACCTCGCCGGCCAGCCGGTCGGCGAGCAGCCGGGTGGAGGATGGCTGCGAGACGCCTGCGGAGACGGCGACCAGCCTGCGTACGGACGGTGTCACTTGACGGCCTCCTGTTCGACGGCGGTGCGGTGGGCGAGCAGCGACGCGTGGGTCGGCGCGTCGGGGACGGCGACCGGACGGTTGCGCGCGAACTCCTTGCGCAGCACGGGCACGACCTCCTCGCCGAGCAGGTCGAGCTGCTCCAGGACGGTCTTCAGCGGCAGGCCGGCGTGGTCGACGAGGAAGAGCTGCCGCTGGTAGTCGCCGAAGGTCTCGCGGAAGGTGAGGGTCTTCTCGATGACCTCCTGCGGGCTGCCGACGGTGAGCGGGGTCTGCTCGGTGAACTCCTCCAGGGACGGCCCGTGGCCGTAGACGGGCGCGTTGTCGAAGTACGGGCGGAACTCGCGGACGGCGTCCTGGGAGTTGCGGCGCATGAAGAGCTGCCCGCCGAGGCCGACGATCGCCTGCTCGGGGGTGCCGTGGCCGTAGTGCGCGTAGCGGGTGCGGTAGAGGTCGACGAGCTTCTGGAAGTGCTCCTTGGGCCAGAAGATGTGGTTGGCGAAGAAGCCGTCGCCGTAGTACGCGGCCTGCTCGGCGATCTCGGGCGACCGGATCGAGCCGTGCCAGACGAACGGCGGGACGCCGTCGAGCGGACGGGGCGTGGCCGTGAAGCCCTGGAGCGGGGTGCGGAAGCGGCCCTGCCAGTCGACGGTCTCCTCGCGCCAGAGCTTGTGGAGGAGGGCGTAGTTCTCGACCGCCAGCGGGATGCCCTGCCGGATGTCCTGGCCGAACCACGGGTAGACGGGGCCGGTGTTGCCGCGGCCGAGCATGAGGTCGACGCGGCCGTCGGCGAGGTGCTGGAGGGTGGCGTAGTCCTCGGCGATCTTCACCGGGTCGTTGGTGGTGATCAGCGTGGTCGAGGTGGAGAGGAGCAGCCGCTCGGTGCGGGCCGCGATGTGGCCGAGCAGGGTGGTGGGCGAGGACGGTACGAACGGCGGGTTGTGGTGCTCGCCGGTCGCGAAGACGTCGAGGCCGACCTCCTCGGCCTTCAGGGCGATGGCCACCGTCGCCTTGATCCGCTCGTGCTCGGTCGGGGCCCGGCCGGTGGTCGGATCCACGGTGACGTCGCCGACGGTGAAGATCCCGAACTGCATGGTGCTCGCCCTCCAGATCGTTCAGATTTCAACTACGTGCGTCTGAACACCCCCCTCGGCGCACCTATTCCCCGCCGGCCCCGGCACCGGCCGACACCACCGGGCGCACCCGCCCCGCCGCGGTTCAGGCCGCGGCGCCGCCGTCCCAGTCGATGCCGAGGCCGGCCAGCCAGGCGCGGTCCGCGGCGTCCGGGGCGGCCCCCGCGTCGGGCGCGGTGCCGGCCCCCGCGTCGGACGCCTTCTGCGGATCGGTCCGCGGGCGGGACGGCGGCCGGGGGATCTCCTGCACCGGCCCGAGCCCGTACCGCTCCACCGCCTCCGCCGACGCGGCCGACGGGCCCTGCTCCGTCACCCCGATGTGCACGGCGCTCTCGTCCCCCGCGTCGAGCACGGTGAGCCGGGGGTCCGGCGGCGGGCGCAGCGCGATCCGCCGCCCACAGGTCGGGCAGGACCACTCGTCGGCGCCGTCGGCCAGCCGTGCGGTCATTCTCATCTGGTGGATCACCCGCATGTCGGTCACCCCCGTCCGGCCCGGCACCGGGCCCCGAGGAGGGGATGCCCGTTCCGGGGCGCGGGGCAACCTGGCCTACTCCAGGAAGAGTCCGCGGGCCGCCGCCGACTGCTCGTTGGCCTCCAGCCGGGCCTCCGCGCCGGGGAGTTCGTCGCACATCGTCTGCAGCAGCACCCGGCCCAGCATCATCGGCGCGCACGCCGTGTCGAAGACGAGCCCGGTGCCGACCGCGGCCGGCAGCATCAGGTCGGACAGCCGGGCGACCGGCGCGAACGCGCTGTCGGCGACCGTCACCACCGTCAGGCCGCACGCCCGGGCGGCCGCCAGGGCGTCCATCAGCTCCCGCGGGTAGCGCGGCAGGGCGAAGCAGGCCAGCGCGGTGGCACCGGCGGCCGCGGCCTGCTCGATCCGGTCGGCGAGCATCGAGCCGCCCTCGTCGAGCAGCCGGACGTCCGGGTGCACCTTCGCCGCGAAGTACGCGAAGCCGTGCGCCTGGGCGGAGGCGGCCCGCAGGCCCAGCACCGGCAGCGGCCGCGAGGCGGCGAGCAGCCGGGCGGCGCGCACGATCGGCTCCGGGTCGGCGAGCAGGTCGGCGAGGTGGCGCAGGTGCTCGATCTCGGCGAGGACGGCCTGCTGGTGCTCGTTGCGGACCGCTTCCGCCGGGGTCTCCGCGGACGGGCCGGACTCGCCCGCCCCCAGCTCGCGCAGCCGCTTGCGCAGCGCCGGGTAGCCGTCGTAGCCGAGGGCGACGGCGAAGCGCGTCACGGACGGCTGGCTGACCCCGGCCAGTTCGGCGACCTCGACGCTCGACAGGAACGGCGCCTCCGCGGCGTGCCGGACGAGCGAGTGGGCGATCCGCCGCTGGGTGGGCGTCAGCCGGTGCCCCTCGAAGAGCTGGAGGAGTCGGGCGGAGGGTCCGGCGGTGCCGGTCTCGTCCAGGGCTGTCATCAGCGGTACCTCCGAGCTCGTGAGCGGCGCGCACCGTTGGCGACGGCGGCTTGGACGACTGTCGCGCAGTCCCGCCATGCGGGCAATGCCGTTTCGCGGAGCGGGACGGCCCGGACGGCGGGACGGCCCGGACGCGGGGCCGCGCCTCCCGCGGCCCGGGCGCGGCCCCGAACGTCAGGTCCCCGGTCAGGCCAGCGGGCCGGTGACCCGCTCGACCGCGGCGACCAGGCCGCCGGAGGCGACCAGTGCGGCCGCGGCCTCCAGGTCGGGCGAGAGGTGGCGGTCGCGGCCGGGGCCGCCGACGCCGGCCTCGCGGGCGGCGGCGATCGCCGCCGCGGTGCCCGGGGCGAGCGGGCCGCTGCCGCCCTCGGCGCGGATCTCCAGGGCGCGCGAGGCGGCGGTGAGTTCGACCGCGAGCACCCGGCCCAGGTTGGCGACGGACTGGCGCAGCTTGCGCGCGGCCGACCAGCCCATCGACACGTGGTCCTCCTGCATCGCGGAGGACGGGATCGAGTCGACCGACGCCGGGACGGCGAGCCGCTTGTTCTCGCTGACCAGCGCGGCCTGGGTGTACTGGGCGATCATCAGGCCGGAGTCCACGCCGGGGTCGTCGGCGAGGAACGCGGGCAGGCCGTGCGAGCGGGCCTTGTCGAGCAGCCGGTCGGTGCGGCGCTCGGAGATCGAGCCGAGGTCGGCGGCGGCGATGGCGAGGAAGTCCAGCACGTACGCGACCGGGGCGCCGTGGAAGTTGCCGTTCGACTCGACGCGGCCGTCGGGCAGCACCACCGGGTTGTCGACCGAGGCGGCGAGCTCGCGCCCGGCCACGGTGGCGGCGTACGCGACGGTGTCGCGGCCGGCGCCGGCGACCTGCGGGGCGCAGCGGATCGAGTAGGCGTCCTGGACGCGCGGCGCGTCGTCCTGGTGGTGGCCGGTGAGGCCGGAGCCCTTGAGCACGGCGAGCATGTTGGCCGCGGAGAGCGCCTGCCCGGGGTGCGGGCGGATCGGGGCGTGCAGTTCGGGGGCGAGCACCTTGTCGGTGCCGAGCAGCGCCTCCAGGCTCATCGCGGCGGTGATGTCGGCGGTGGTGAAGAGCCGCTGCAGGTCGGCGACGGCCATGACCAGCATGCCGAGCATGCCGTCGGTGCCGTTGATGAGGGCGAGGCCCTCCTTCTCCAGGAGCTCGACCGGTTCGATGCCGGCCGCGGCGAGCAGTTCGGCGGCGGGCTTCTCGGCGCCGTCGGGGCCGAAGGCGGTGCCTTCGCCCATGAGCACGAGGGCGCAGTGCGAGAGCGGGGCGAGGTCGCCGGAGCAGCCGAGCGAGCCGAACTCGCGGACGGCGGGGGTGATGCCGGCGTTGAGCAGCGCGGCCATGGTCTCGGCGACCAGCGGGCGGACGCCGGTGCGGCCGGAGGCGAGGGTCTTCATCCGGAGGAAGACGAGGGCGCGGACGACCTCGCGTTCGACGGTGGGGCCCATGCCGGCGGCGTGGGAGCGTACGAGGGAGCGCTGCAGCTGGGCGCGGAGCTCGGGGCTGATGTGGCGGACGGCGAGGGCGCCGAAGCCGGTGGAGACGCCGTAGACGGGGCGCGGCTCGGCGGCCAGCGCGTCGATACGGGCGCGGGAGGCGGCCATCTCGGCGAGGGCGTCGGGGCCGATCTCCACGCGGGCGTTGCCCCGGGCGACGGCGAGGACGTCCTCGGCGGTGACATCGGCCTTGCCGACCTGGACGAGTGGCGCGTCGGGGGCCACAGCACCGTGCATATCCATATGCACAATCACATCAGGTGAATGAGGATATGACAACCGGGGGTCGTGGACACCTGCGGATTTCCTGCCGGGGCCGGTCGTGGCGCAGGCTGGGCACCACGCGCCGCCCGTGCACGGGCGGCGCGGAACAGCCGCGGACGAGCAGGAGGAGGGGCCGATGGCACGGGCGACGGTACGGCGCCGGGTGGTGCGGCTGCGCGGCACCGAGGCGGGCGAGCGCCCCGACGCACTGGCCGCGGAGGAGCCGCTGGAGATCCGGCTCGGCGGCGAGCCGCTGACCGTCACCATGCGCACCCCCGGCGACGACTTCGACCTGGTGGCCGGCTTCCTGGTCGGCGAGGGCGTCGTGCACGAGGCGGGCCAGCTCGCCGCGCTGCGCTACTGCGCCGGGACGGACGCCGAGGGCCTCAACACCTACAACGTGGTCGACGCGACGGTCCGCGGCGACGCCGCCCCGCTCTCCGGGCACCGCAACCTGCTCACCACCAGCGCCTGCGGCCTGTGCGGCCGCGACACCGTGGAGGCGGTCCGCACCCACAGCCGGTACCCGGTCGCCGGGGACGGCCTCCGGGTCTCCCCCGCCCTGCTGTACGCCCTGCCGGACCGGCTCCGGGCCGCGCAGCGCGCCTTCGACTCCACCGGCGGGCTGCACGCCGCCGGCCTGTTCGACGCGCGGGGCGAGCTGCTCTGCGTCCGGGAGGACGTGGGCCGGCACAACGCCGTCGACAAGGTGGTGGGCTGGGCCCTGCGCGAGGGCCGGCTGCCGCTGACCGGGCACCTGCTGCTGGTGAGCGGGCGGGCGTCGTTCGAGCTGACGCAGAAGGCGGCGCTGGCGGGCGTGCCGCTGCTGGCCGCCGTGTCGGCGCCGTCCTCGCTCGCCGTCGAGCTCGCCGAGGAGCTGGGCCTGACCCTGGTGGGCTTCCTGCGCGGCGAGAGCGCCAACGTGTACGCGGGCGCCGGCCGGGTGACGGTGGCGGGCTGAGCCGCCGCCGCCCGGCCGGGCGCGGCGGGTCAGTGCCGGTTGCGCTTGCGCATCGCGACCACGACGGCGATCACGACGGCGACCAGGATGCCCAGCACGACGATGCCGACGACCACGCCCACGAGGGTGCCGAAGAAGCCCGACTTCTTCTTCTTGCTCTTCGACTTCGACTTGGACTTCGACTTGGCGACGTAGGTGCTCTTGCCCGCCGACCTGGACCGGTTCGCAGAGCCCGCCCGGGCGAGCGTCTCGGTGCGGGCGCCCGCCTGCGCCGCTGCCGCGGGCGCCTTCCCGACGGCCGCCGCACGCGGGGCGGCCACCGCCTCGCCGCCCGCCAGTGCGGTCCCGCCGACCGCCAGTGCCAGTGCGAGAAGTGCTCCCGCCAGCCGTGTACGCATGGTCCCTCCCAGGGCCCCCGTTGCCGATGCCGTGCCACTGTCGCATGCCCCCTCCGGTGCAGCACAGTCCCGCCGGAGGGCCTGTGGCCCAGCTGTGACGTCCCCGGGACGCGGCGCGGTCAGTCCGGCGGCGGGGAGGAGGGACCGGACAGCGCGACGGCCACCAGCGCCCGCAGGGCGGGGGCGACCTGACCGAGCGGCAGGGTGGAGTCGTCCGCGAAGAGTTCGACCAGCCAGCCGCCCGCCGCGTTGGGGCCGCCGGCGGCGACCATCGCCCGGTACCCGCTGACCACCATGACCGCCTCCTCCGCCGGGTCGTTGCCGGTCGCGCCCGCCCGCAGCGAGAAGCCGCCGCCGCGGGAGGCCCGCCGGGTCTGCGGGTAGTGGCGCAGGTCGAAGACGGCGTCGGGGGCCTCGATCTGGGCGCGCTGGGTGGCCGCCCCGGAGCTGCTCGGGCCGCTCGTCATGCGGTAGACGGCGTGCTGGGCGGTGCGCATGAGGTGCGAGCCGGGCTGCACGTACGAGACCCACCAGGCGACGGCGTCGAGGAGCCGGGCGGAGGACTCGGCGACGGTGACCATCCGGGCGAGCGTGTCGGCGGGGTGGCTGGTGCGCAGGGTGTCGTTCTGGTCGAGGGCGGCGAGCACGGTGGCGAGCAGCTGGCCCGGGTCGGCGCTGCGGGCCGCTCCGCGGAACCGCCGGCGGTCGCCGTTGCCGCGCTGGCCGGGGCCGCCGCGGCGCCCGTCGGCCCGGTGGTGGGGGTCGGCGGCGTCGGCGAGCAGCACGGTCGGGTCCGGGGCGTAGCCGGGCCCGTGGCTGCGGCCGGCCACCACCGGGTGGGCGGCCCGGGAGGCCTTGGCCCGGTACTGGGCGGCGTCGGCCAGCCGGAAGAGCCGGTCGGCGGTGGAGACCGGGCCGATGGAGTCGCCGGTGGAGGCGACGCCGCAGGCGACGCCCTCCCCCTCGGTGAGCTGCAGGGCCCGGGTGCAGAGCTCCTCGGCGACGGCGACGACCTCGTCGGCCTTCTGGCCCTCGACGAGCAGGCAGAACTCGTCGCCGCCGAGGCGGGCGGCGAGGCTGCCGGGGAGCTTGGCGGCGCAGAGCGAGAGCTGGTGGGCGAAGCGTTCGAGCAGCCGGTCGCCCATCTCGTGACCGAGCAGGTCGTTGACCCGCTTGAGCCCGTTGACGTCGCAGACGACGAGGCTGACGACGGTGTTGTCGCGGTTGTGCGCCTGCAGGGCGCCCTCCAGCCGGGCGTCGACGGCACGGCGGTTGGCGAGCCCGGTGAGCGGGTCGGTGAAGGCCAGCCGGCGGAGGTCGGCGAGGCGCTCGGTCTGCGAGAGGCCGGCGGAGATCTGGGCGGCGAGCAGGGTGGCGTAGTCGGCGTCCTCGTCGGCGAAGAGCGGCAGGCCGGCGGCGCGTGCGAGGTACAGCTCGCCCCAGGCCTGGCCGTGCAGGACGATCGGGGCGACGAGGCAGCACTCCCGGCCGCGGCGGCGCAGCCCGGCGGCGCGCTGCCGGCAGAAGGCGCCGGTGCCGGGGTGGCCCTGCACGGGCGCGGGGTCGGTGTCCTCGGCGGTCTGCACCCAGGCCCGGGGCAGCCGGCCGGTGGTCCAGTGCTCCTCCAGGTAGGTGACGATCTCGGGGAAGTCGGCCACCGGGTACGACTCGTCCTCGGGGAACTCCTCCTCGCCGGCGGCGAGCTCGCCGTAGTTGGCGAGCACCCGGAGCCGGCCGGACTCGCGGTCCCAGACGGAGACGGCGGCCATGGTGGCGCCGAGTGCGGCGGTGGCGCGGACCGCGGCCGCACGGACGGCCTCCAGCGGGGTCAGCGCACCCGCCATGTCGTGGGCCAGCTCGACGACGGCCTGCAGCCGGGGGTCGAGGGAGGAGGGGGACCGCGCGGGCTGCTCCGTCGTGGTCGCGTCGCCGCTCAACCGGATCGCCTCGTCCCTTGGTCCGTCCGCGCGGGTGCGCTTCCATTCTGGATCACGATTATGGCGCTTCGGTACCGCTATGCCCGATTTGTCATGGCAGGGCTCGCGGACGGCGCGCCCGAACGGACTGCCCGCGTCCGCCGCACCTCCGGACCCCGGGCCCCTGGCCCCTGGCCCGCTCCGCGCCGTACGGGCGCCGCGGGTCACTCGGCGTCGCGGCTCCGGGTCAGCAGCCAGGGCTCGACGAGGCCGAGGCCGCGCACCGGCCGCCGCCACATGGGCTGCAGGTGAAACGGGAAGCCGACCGCGGCCTGGTGCCCGGCCGGGTCCTCCGGGACGTACGGCGGCACCGCGCCGGTCTGCTCCAGCGCGGCCGCGAGTTCGCCGTCGACGAGGACGGCGTCGCGCGGGGCGATCGAGGTGAGGCGGCTGGCCAGGTTGACGGTGGTGCCGAAGACGTCGCCCATCCGCGAGGTGACGGTGCCGAACGCCATGCCGACCCGGAGCGCCGGCATGGTGTCCTCCTTGGCGAGCGTCTCGACGAGCGCCAGGGCGATCTCGGCCGCGACCACGGGGTCCTCGGTGGCGTAGAGGATCTCGTCGCCGAGGGTCTTGATCACGCGGCCGCCCTGGCCGACGATCAGGTCGGAGCAGGTGTTCTCGAAGGTCTCGACGAGCTCGCCGAGCTCCTCCTCCTCCAGGCGGCGGGAGAGCCGGGTGAAGCCGACCAGGTCGGCGAAGCCCACGGCGAGCCGGCCGCTGGTGATCTCGGTGTCCTCCGCGGCGTGCACCACCCGGCCGGTGACGGCGGCGAGTTGACGGCGCCAGACGTACACGAGGAACTGCTCCAGCTCGGGCAGGAGCAGCTCGGTCAGCGGGTAGGCGACCTCGGCGCGGGTGAGGCCCGGCTCGACGGCCTGGGTGAGGTTCTCCAGGAAGGTGTCCATCTGCCAGCCGGCGAGGCGCGCGGTGGTCTGGCCGGTCGAACGGGCCACCTGGATCGCCATCGACTCGCTGAGCAGGCCGGACTCGATCAGGCCGGCGAGGCGGCGCAGCGCGATCACGTCGTTGTCGGTGAGCGCCCGCGACTGCCCGATGTCGGGGAAGCCCATGGCGCGCCAGAAGCGGGTGGCGAGGTCCATCGACACGTCGGCCGCCCGGGCGGCCTGGTACGGGGTGTACCGGCGCGGCGCGTCGAGGATCAGCCGTTCCAGTTCGAGCGCGACGGTGTTGTCGCCCGCGCCGCCGGCGGCCTGGCCCTCGGTGCCACCACCGCCGGTGCCGCTGCCGTTGCCGCTGCCGGATCCCTCGTCTGCCACCGGTCCATCCCCGTGCGGTCGCCGCACTTCCTCTTGTCCTGCCTGTCAAGGGCGGCCGACCACCCTGGGGTAGTGGCGCGCCTCACACCGCTGCCAGGTGGAATGTTCGCACGGAATCCCGCGATCCGGGGCATCCGTCCGGATCAGGCGGGATCCGGGCGCTCCGGCCGGACGTGCACGACGTCGCCCGCGGCCACCGGGTGGCGGGTGCCGTCGGCGGTGCGGACGACCAGCCGGCCGTCGGCGTCCACGGCGACGGCTTCGCCCGCGAGCTCGCGGTCGCCGGGGAGTTGCACCCGCACGGGGCGTCCGAGCGTGGTGCAACGGGCCGTGTAGGCGGGCAGCAGCCCGCTGGCGTGCGGGTCGCCCGCGGCGGCCCGCCACTCGCCGTACAGCTCGGCGAACTCGCGGAGCAGGCCGCGCAGCAGGGTCTGCCGGTCGGTGACGGCGGCGCCGGCCAGGGCGAGCGATCCGGCGGTGGGCACCGGGAGTTCGTCGGCGCGCAGGGTGACGTTGATGCCGAGCCCCGCGACGACGGCGCCGCCGCCGAGCTCGGTGAGGATGCCGCCGATCTTGCGCTCCTCGCCGCCGACGGTGACCTGCAGGTCGTTCGGCCACTTGAGGCCGGTCTCCAGCTCGGTGACCCGCGAGACGGTGGTGGCCGCGGCCACCCCGACCAGGATCGGCAGCCAGCCGTACCGCTGGATCGGCACGTCGGCGGGGCGCAGCAGCACCGAGAGGAAGAGCCCGGAGCGCGGCGGGGCGCTCCAGCGGCGCTCCAGGCGGCCGCGGCCGGCGTTCTGCGACTCGGCGACGAGCACGGCGCCCTCGGGGGCGCCCTGCCGGGCGCGGGCGGCGAGGTCGGTGTTGGTGGAGCCGGTCTCGGTGACGACGTCGAGGGAGGTCCAGAGGCCGCCGGGCACCACGAGGTCGCGGCGGAGCGCGTCGGTGTCCAGCGGGGGGCGTTCGAGGTCCGTCCAGGGCGAGGGGCCGGCGTGGCCGAAGCCGCGGAGTCCGCTGCGACGGGGGCGGGTGGGCTCGGGGTGCTCGGCGTCGGTCACCGGCTCAGCGTACCGACGGGGCCGCGCCGCGCCGGAGCGGGCGACACCGCCCCGGGCCGGAGGGCCCGGAGGTGAACGAGTGACACGCCCCGAGGTGAGGGGCGATGACCAGCCACAGGCCGTCCCATCGTGCCGCAGATGGCAGGGCGACACACTGTGTCGCCCGCCATAACACGATGCGCCGGGCGCTGGCTACGCTACTTCGCGGTAGTCGCAGTGCCGCCCTGCCCTCAGGCCGTCGTCGGCTTCGGAGGCGGCCCATGGACCAGGGAGAGCCACCTCTATGACCGAGGCGCCGTACGACCCCCACACCACCGCCGGCAAACTCGCCGACCTGCGGCGCAGGATCGACGAGGCGGTGCATTCCGGCTCCGCCGCGGCCGTGGAGAAGCAGCATGCCAAGGGCAAGCTGACGGCCCGTGAGCGGGTGGCGGAGCTGCTGGACGAGGACTCGTTCGTGGAGTTCGACGAGTTCGCCCGGCACCGGTCCGTCAACTTCGGGCAGGAGCGCAACCGCCCGTACGGCGACGGCGTGGTGACCGGCTACGGCACCGTCGACGGCCGTCAGGTCGCGGTCTTCGCGCAGGACTTCACCGTCTTCGGCGGCTCGCTCGGCGAGGTGTTCGGCGAGAAGATCGTCAAGGTCATGGACTTCGCGCTGAAGACCGGCTGTCCGGTCGTCGGCATCAACGACTCCGGCGGCGCGCGGATCCAGGAGGGCGTGGTCTCGCTCGGCCTGTACGGCGAGATCTTCCGGCGCAACGTGCACGCCTCCGGTGTGATCCCGCAGATCTCGCTGATCATGGGCCCCTGCGCGGGCGGCGCGGTGTACTCCCCCGCGATCACCGACTTCGTGGTGATGGCCGACCGGACCTCGCACATGTTCATCACCGGCCCGGACGTCATCAAGACGGTCACCGGCGAGGACGTCGGCATGGAGGAGCTGGGCGGCGCCCGCACCCACAACGCCAAGTCGGGCAACGCGCACTACCTGGCCGCGGACGAGAAGGAGGCGGTCGAGTACGTCAAGAGCCTGCTCTCGTACCTGCCCTCCAACAACCTCTCCGATCCGCCGGCCTACCCCGAGCAGGCCGACCTCTCCGTGACGGACGAGGACCTGGAGCTCGACGCGATCGTGCCGGACTCGGCGAACCAGCCGTACGACATGCGCCGGGTGATCGGGCACGTGCTCGACGACGGGGAGTTCCTGGAGACGCAGCCGCTGTTCGCGGGCAACATCATCACCGGCTTCGGCCGGGTCGAGGGCCACCCGGTGGGCGTCGTCGGCAACCAGCCGATGGACCTCGCCGGCTGCCTCGACATCAACGCGAGCGAGAAGGCCGCACGGTTCGTCCGCACCTGCGACAGCTTCAACATCCCGGTGCTGACCTTCGTCGACGTGCCGGGCTTCCTGCCCGGCACCGGCCAGGAGTGGGACGGCATCATCCGCCGCGGCGCGAAGCTGATCTACGCGTACGCCGAGGCCACCGTGCCGCTGATCACCGTGATCACCCGCAAGGCGTTCGGCGGCGCGTACGACGTCATGGGCTCCAAGCACCTGGGCGCCGACCTGAACCTCGCCTGGCCGACCGCGCAGATCGCGGTGATGGGCGCGCAGGGCGCGGCCAACATCGTCTACCGGCGCGAGCTGGCCGAGGCCGCGAAGGCGGGCGGGGACGTCGACGCCCGGCGCGCCGAGCTGGTCGCGGAGTACGAGGACACCCTCCTCAACCCGTACCTGGCCGCGGAGCGCGGCTACGTGGACGCGGTGATCGCCCCCAGCGAGACCCGCGGTCACATCGTGCGCGGGCTGCGGGCGCTGCGCGGCAAGCGCGAGACCCTGCCGCCGAAGAAGCACGGCAACATCCCGCTCTGACCTGACCGCCGCGCGAGAGGATTGAGAGCATGGCCCCGATCCAGGTGCTGCACGGGCAGCCGACCCCCGAGGAGCTGGCCACCGTCCTGGCGGTGGTCCAAGCCCGGGCCGCCGCCGAACGGACCGCCGCCGAGGCGGCCCGCGGGGCGGGCGGCCCGGTGGACCCGTGGCGCGACCACGCCCGGCGGATGCGCGGGGTGCCCGCCCCCGGGCCCGCCGTCTGGCGGACCTCCGGCTGGGCGCGCTGACGCCCGGCCCGTACGGACACGAGGGGCCCCGACCGCAGGCGGTTTGCCGGCGGTCGGGGCCCCTCGCCGTGCCGGGTCAGGCCGTGGCGGGCACCGCGGCGGTGCGGCGGGCGAGCAGGCCGTCGAGGGCGAGGCCGCCGGGGCCGACGGCCGCGATCGCCAGGAACACCCAGCAGAAGAGCACGGACGGCTCGCCGCCGTTCTGGATCGGCCAGAGCGCGTGCTCCTGGTGGACCGAGAAGTAGGCGTAGGCCATGGAGCCGGAGCAGATCAGGGCCGCCGTGCGGGTGCCCAGGCCGAGCAGCACGAGGAGGCCGCCGACGAGCTGGATCACCGCGGCGAACCCGCCGGGCCAGCTCCAGGCGTCGACCGTGCCGCCGCCCTTGGCGCCGCCGAGCACGCCGAAGAGCGAGGCCGCTCCGTGGCAGGCGAAGAGCAGGCCGGCGACGATGCGGAAGGCGCCCACGACGTACGGCCTGGCCGTGTCGACGGGCTCGCGGGGGACTGGGGACGTGCGGGGGACTGCGGACGTGTGGGGGACTGCGGGCATGCGGGGCTCCCTCGGGGCGAAAACCTGATGTGGGGGGTCGGTCCTGCCGGTCCTTCTGTCACCTGCGCGCCGTAGAGGGATTGGCTTTACAGGTCCTTGACAAGGATTCAGTTCCCCGCGGACCCGGCCGCCGAACTCCCCACCCGGCGGTAACTTGAGTACCGGTACTCAGGCGCCCGTCCTCCGCCCCGCACAGGATGAGGAGGTGCTCTGGTCAGACCCCCGCGACGAACCCTCCGCCGAAGCGCGGAGGGTTCAGCGCATGCTGCGCCGCGCAGGCCCGCTGCTGGCCGCCCTCGCCCTCGTCGCCGCCGTCCTGCTGGTGCGCTGAGCGGCCCGTACGCCCCCGGCGGAGGCCCTAGGCTTGCCGCATGACCGATCGCCGCACCCTCGTCCTCGCGTCCGCCTCCCCGGCCCGGCTCGGCCTGCTCCGCCAGGCCGGCCTCGACCCGCAGGTGCGGGTCAGCGGGGTCGACGAGGACGCGATCAGCGCCGCCACCCCCGCCGAGCTCGCGCTCGTGCTCGCCGAGGCCAAGGCCAAGGCGGTCGCCGCCGACCTGGCCGGCGGCGAGCTGGTCGTCGGCTGCGACTCCGTCCTGGAGCTCGACGGCCTGGCGCTCGGCAAGCCCGCCGACGCCGCCGAGGCCCTGGAGCGCTGGCGGTCGATGCGCGGCCGCGAGGGCGTGCTGCGCACCGGCCACTGCGTGATCGACACCGTCACCGGCCGGCAGTCCTCGGCGACCGCCTCCACCACCGTGCGCTTCGGCACCCCGGACGACGCCGAGGTCGCCGCGTACATCGCCTCCGGCGAACCGCTGCACGTCGCCGGGGCGTTCACGCTGGACGGCCGGTCGGCGCCGTTCGTCGAGGGCATCGACGGCGACCCGGGCAACGTCATCGGCCTCTCCCTGCCGCTGCTGCGCCGCCTGCTGGCCGACCTCGGCGTCCGGATCACCGACCTCTGGAGCTGAGCTCAGCCCGTCGCGGGCGCGTACGCCGCCAGGAAGGCCCGGACGTCGGGCAGCGCGCCGTCGTCGAGCAGCGGCACGCCGTGGTGGCCGCCCGGGTAGATCCTGAGCTCCTTGTGGGCGGAGGCCGCCGCCGCGTGCAGGCTGCGGGCGTCGTCGGCGAACGGCGCGTCGAGCTCCTCCGCGGCGATGAGCACCGGCACGGTGAGCCGCTTGACCGCGGTGGCCGCGTTGTTGCCGCCGAACGACTCCGGGGCGCTCAGCGACACCACCGCGGCGACAGGCACCGGCGCGGGCAGCGCGCCCGCCACCAGGGCGCCCGTGCCGCCCTTCGACGCCCCGACCAGCACGACGCCGGTGACGCCCTTGTCCTTCAGCCAGCCGGTGACCGCCGCGAAGCCGTCGGCGACGTCGCCGTTGCCGTTGAACGGCACGACCGCGTACCCCGCACCGGTGAAGCCGTCGAGGTACGGCACCCAGTCGCAGAGCGAGCCGCCGTTCTGGTGGGCGAGCACCAGCGCGACCCTGGCGCCGCCGGTGTCGGAGTCGCGGTAGTAGGCGTCGGTGTCGGCCAGGCCGCCGGGGATGCGGACCGACCCCTTGGCCGCCTGGTCCTCCGTCAGGCAGCCGTACCGCTGTGCGGCCGCCGACGCGGCCGGGGCGGCGGCCGGTCCGCCGGGGCCGTCCGTGCCGCAGCCCGCCGCCGCTGCCAGCAGAACCCCCAGGGCGGCCAGGGCCGCCGTTCTCCGCACCGCTCGCATCATGTGTCTCCCCCGTCGGTCCGCGGCGGGCCGGGCGGACCGCCGCGGACACGCTAGGGGCCGCCCCCGACCGCGTCAATGGTCCAGACCATTAGGCGCCGAACCCCCCGGCAAGCGGACGGCGAACCTCCGGAAAGCCCTGTCGATCCGGACAGAACGCGGCCCGCACAACTGTGGCCCCGGGCCACCCGGCGGCCCGCCGGGCCCCGCTAGGCTGACGCCCGGCCGTCAAGCAGGAAGGAGCGGGGATGTCGGACAGCGTTCTGAACGTGGTGCTCGGACTGGTGGCCAGCGCCATCAGCGCGGGCCTCGGCTGGCTCGCCCAGACCCTCCGCCGCCGGCGGAGGATCGGCCGGGTGCGCGGGTTCTTCGGCATGCCGGCCGGCACCGAGTGCCTGCTGGTCGTCCCCCGCAAGGGCGGGCCGGGCACCACCACCGCCGTGGCGCGCGACGACGCGTACGCGATGATGGAACTCGCCGCCCTGGTGAGGGAGTGCGGGGCCCGGGCCGAGATCGTGGCGCACGACCAGGTGCGCCAGGGGCTCGGCGGCAAGGCGGAGTTCTGCCTCGGCGGGCCGTCCGCCAACCACCGGACGGCCGCCCACCTGGCGTCCTGGCTGCCGGGACTCGCCGTCGCCTCGGGCGACGGCGACCTGACGATCACGGCGGGCGACGAGGTGTTCCCGCTCACCCGGCCGGCACCGGAGGGCGCACCCGCGTACGTCCTGCTGGCCCGGGTGCACGCCGGATCGGGCGACCGCCCGGTCTTCCTGATATCCGGTCAGACCGCCACGTCCAACCACGCGGCCGTCCGCCACCTGGCGGCCAACCACCGCAGCCTGGCCCGGAAGTACGGGACGGACAGCACGTTCGCCGTGATACTCCGGGTGGTCAACCCGGAGGCGTACGGCCCGGACGTGGTCGAGCTGGCGGCGGACGTGACGGCCAGGGCCACCGCGCGCCCGGCACCCGTGGCCGCCTGACACCCCCTCCGCGACCGCCGTGTGGCGAAGGCCACGACTCGGCGCGCGCCGCCGCGGGGCGCCGGGCGTCACGATCGGCCGCCCCGCGTAACGTCCCTACCTGCGGGACCTTCCGCAGCGTGGCCGGGTGATCACCGTACGGGTGACGCTCCGTGTGGGCCAGCTCACCACCAGGGACTACTCGCCGGTAGTGCGTTTGGATCCCTAGACTCAACGAGGTTTCACGAAGGGAGCCACAGTGCGCAAGGTGCTCATCGCCAACCGCGGAGAAATCGCCGTCCGCGTCGCCCGGGCCTGCCGGGACTCCGGTATCGCCAGCGTCGCCGTGTACGCCGAGCCGGACAGGGACGCTCTGCACGTCCGCGCGGCCGACGAGGCCTACGCGCTCGGCGGCGACACTCCCGCGACCAGTTACCTGGACATCGCCAAGGTCCTCAAGGCGGCCGCCGACTCGGGTGCGGACGCCGTCCACCCCGGCTACGGCTTCCTCTCCGAGAACGCCGACTTCGCCGAGGCCGTCATCGGCGCGGGCCTGACCTGGATCGGCCCGCCGCCGCAGGCCATCCGCGACCTCGGCGACAAGGTCACCGCCCGCCACGTCGCGCAGCGCGCCGGCGCGCCGCTCGTCGCCGGCACCCCGGACCCGGTCTCCGGCGCCGACGAGGTCGTCGCGTTCGCCTCCGAGCACGGCCTGCCGGTCGCCATCAAGGCGGCGTTCGGCGGCGGCGGCCGCGGCCTCAAGGTCGCCCGCACGCTGGAGGAGATCCCCGAGCTGTACGAGTCGGCCGTCCGCGAGGCGGTCGCCGCCTTCGGCCGCGGCGAGTGCTTCGTCGAGCAGTACCTCGACAAGCCGCGGCACGTGGAGACCCAGTGCCTGGCCGACAGCCACGGCAACGTCGTCATCGTCTCCACCCGCGACTGCTCGCTGCAGCGGCGCCACCAGAAGCTCGTCGAGGAGGCGCCCGCGCCGTTCCTGACCGACGAGCAGAACGCCGAGCTGTACCGCGCGTCCAAGGCGATCCTCCGCGAGGCGGGCTACGTCGGCGCCGGCACCTGCGAGTTCCTCGTCTCCCAGGACGGTCTGATCTCCTTCCTGGAGGTCAACACCCGCCTGCAGGTCGAGCACCCGGTCTCCGAGGAGGTCGCCGGCCTCGACCTCGTCCGCGAGATGTTCCGCATCGCCGACGGCGAGGCGCTCAGCTACGACGACCCGGAGATCCGCGGCCACTCGATCGAGTTCCGGATCAACGGCGAGGACCCCGGCCGCGGCTTCCTGCCGGCCCCCGGCACCGTGACGCTGTTCGCGCCGCCGTCCGGCCCGGGCGTGCGCCTCGACGCGGGCGTGGAGACCGGCTCGGTCATCGGCCCCGCCTGGGACTCCCTGCTCGCCAAGCTGATCGTCACCGGCGCCACCCGCAAGCAGGCGCTCCAGCGCGCCGCCCGCGCGCTGGAGGAGTTCACGGTCGAGGGCATGGCCACCGCCATCCCGTTCCACCGCGCCGTGGTCACCGACCCGGCGTTCGCACCCGAGGTGCACGGCAGCGACGCGCCGTTCGAGGTCTTCACCCGCTGGATCGAGACCGAGTTCGACAACACCATCCCGGCCTTCACCGGCGCCGGCGGTGAAGGCGACGAGGCCGAGACCCGCGAGACCGTGGTCGTCGAGGTCGGCGGCAAGCGGATCGAGGTCTCGCTGCCCTCCTCGCTCGGCGTCCCCACCGCCCCCGCGGCGACCGGCACGAAGGTCGCCAAGCGCCGGGTCGGCGCCAAGAAGGCCGGTACGGCGGCGAGCGGCGACACCCTCGCCTCCCCGATGCAGGGCACCATCGTCAAGGTCGCCGTGGAGGAGGGCCAGGTCGTCGCCGAGGGCGAGCTGATCGTCGTCCTGGAGGCGATGAAGATGGAGCAGCCGCTCAACGCGCACAAGGCCGGCACCGTCGTCGGCCTCAAGGCCGAGGTCGGCGCCGGCGTCAGCAGCGGTGCCGCACTCTGCGAGATCAAGGACGTCTGACCCGCGTCACGTCCGGACGGCCGGTGGCCAGCGGCCGGGCGATCAGGCCGCCGTGCGCGCCCGGACGGCGCTGGCCGGGCAGCGGGGCGCCGGGCGGCGCGGCACGCCGCAGCCCGGCCGGGCCCCCGCCCGGCGGCGGCTGGTGCGCCGCCGGTCCCGGGTGGGCGGGCCCGCTGTGCACCGGCGGCTCCGCGGGCGTCCCGAGCGGGGCCAGCGAGATCTGCACGCCGCAGTCGGCGAGCGCGTCCAGCTCGCGGGCGGTCGGGTCGTGGGCGGCGGACTGCTCGTCGGTGACCAGCCGGGTGATGGCGTCGGTGGGCACCGTCTGGAACATCGTGTCGGCGCCGAGCTTGGTGTGGTCGGCGAGGACGATCACCTCGGCGGCCGACTGCACCAGGGCCCGGTCCACGCTCGCCGACAGCATGTTGGTGGTCGACAGGCCGCGCTCGGCGGTCAGGCCGCTGCCCGACACGAACGCCTTGGAGACCCGCAGGCCGGCCAGCGACTGCTCGGCGCCGCTGCCCACCAGGGCGTAGTTGGAGCCGCGCAGGGTGCCGCCCGTCATCACCACCTCGACGCGGTTGGCGTGCGCGAGGGCCTGCGCCACCAGCAGGGAGTTGGTGACCACGGTGAGGCCGGGCACCCGGGCGAGCCGGCGGGCCAGCTCCTGCGTGGTGGTGCCGGCGCCCACGACCACGGCGTCGCCCTCCTCGACCAGGCCGGCGGCCAGGTCGGCGATGGCGCTCTTCTCGGCCGCGGCGAGATGGGTCTTCTGGGGGTAGCCGGGCTCCCGGCTGAAGCCTCCGGGAAGCACCGCGCCGCCGTGGCGGCGGTCGAGCAGCCCTTCGGCCTCCAGGGCCCGGACGTCCCGACGGACGGTGACTTCGGAGGTCTGGACGACGCGGGCCAGTTCCCGGAGCGAGACCGCTCCGTTGGCGCGCACCATCTCAAGGATCAACTGGCGACGTTCTGCTGCAAACACGGAACCGACGGTAACCGAATGACCGTCTGCTTTCAGGCGTTTGCACCTGGTAACGGGAAACGCTCACGTCGGAGCGGCGCACGACCGTACAATTCGCGCCGCCGACCGCTTCCCGCGCGCTGGGCCACGCGGGTGGTGCGCCGGGGTGCGGCCGCCACGGCGGCCGCCCCGGCACGCACCGGCAGGTCAGGAGTCCGAGCCCTCGCGCTTGCGGATGTGCAGCTGCCGGGCGGCCTCGGCGGTGGAGCCGGAGAGGGACGGGTAGACGGTGAACGCGCCGGCCACCTGTTCGACCGTCAAGTTGTTGTCCACCGCGAGCGAGATCGAATGGATGAGCTCGCTCGCGCGCGGCGCGACGACGACGCCGCCGACCACGATGCCGGTGCCCGGCCGGCAGAAGAGCTTCACGAAGCCGTCCCGGATGCCCTGCATCTTGGCCCGCGGGTTGCCGCGCAGCGGCAGCTTCACCTCGACGGCGTCCATCTTCCCGCAGGAGACGTCGGCGGCGGTGTAGCCGACCGTGGCGATCTCGGGGTCGGTGAAGACGTTGGAGGCGACGGTCTTGAGGTTGAGCGGCTGCACCGCGTCGCCGAGCACGTGGTACATCGCGATCCGGCCCTGCATGGCGGCGACCGAGGCGAGCATGAAGACGCCGGTGCAGTCTCCGGCGGCGTACACGCCCGGGGCCGAGGTGCGGGAGACCCGGTCGACCTGGATCTGGCCCCAGTCGTTGAGCTTCACCCCGGCCTCCTCCAGGCCCAGGCCCGCAGTGTTCGGGACGGAGCCGACGGCCATGAGGCAGTGCGTGCCCTCGATCACCGTGCCGTCCGCGAGGGTGACCTCGACCTTGTCGCCGATCCGCTTGGCGCTCTCGGCGCGGGAGCGGCCCATGACGTTCATGCCGCGGCGGCGGAAGACGTCCTCCAGCACCTCGGCGGCGTCCGGGTCCTCGCCGGGCAGCACGCGGTCGCGGCTGGAGACCAGGGTGACGTTGGAGCCGAGCGCCTGGTAGGCGCCGGCGAACTCGGCGCCGGTGACGCCGGAGCCGACGACGATCAGCTCGCGGGGCAGCTCGTCCAGGTCGTAGACCTGGGTCCAGCTGAGGATGCGCTCGCCGTCCGGCTGGGCGTCGGGCAGCTCGCGGGGGTGCACGCCGGTGGCGATCAGCACCGCGTCGGCCCGCAGCGCCTCGGTGGTGCCGTCCGCCCGCTCGACCAGCACCTCGCGGGAGCCGTCGGCCGCCTGGCCGCCGGAGCCGAGCCGGCCCAGGCCGCGCAGCACGGTGACGCCGGCGCGCGTGACGGCCTGCGTGATGTCGTGGGACTGCGCGACGGCGAGGCGCTTCACGCGGCGGTTGACCTTGCCGAGGTCGACGCCGACCACCCGGGCCTTCTGCTGCAGCGGCGGGGTGTCGTCGGCCACGATGATGCCGAGCTCCTCGTAGGAGCTGTCGAAGGTGGTCATCACCTCGGCCGTGGCGATCAGGGTCTTGGACGGAACGCAGTCCGTCAGCACCGCCGATCCGCCGAGTCCGTCGCGGTCGACGACGGTCACCTCCGCGCCGAGCTGGGCCGCCACCAGGGCCGCCTCGTATCCGCCGGGTCCGCCACCGATGATCACGATCCGAGTCACGAGCACCATTGTCCCGCATGCCGGAAGCAAATCCACGCCCGGGGGCGTTGCCGGGTGCTCACCGCGCCCCGATGTGACGGTGAGCACTCCCGCGCCCGCCCCGGGCGGCGCACTCCCGTAGGCTGGCGCCCATGTCGCTCTACGCCGCGTACGCCACGAACCTCGACGCCCGGCAGATGACCCGGCGCGCCCCGCACTCCCCGCTGCGCGGCACCGGCTGGCTGGACGGATGGCGGCTCACCTTCGGTGGCGAGCAGCTCGGCTGGGAGGGTTCGCTGGCCACCGTCGTGGAGGACGAGAAGGAACAGGTCTTCGTCTCCCTCTACGACGTCTCGCCGGTCGACGAGGAGGGCCTGGACCGCTGGGAGGGCGTGCAGCTCGGCATCTACCGCAAGATCCGGCTGCGCGCGCACACCCTGGACGGCGACATCCCGGTGTGGACGTACGTGCTCAACGACTACGAGGGCGGTCTGCCCGCGGCGCGCTACCTCGGGCTGATCGGGGACGCGGCGGAGAGCGCCGGCGCGCCGGACGACTACGTGCTCGACCTGCGCCGCCGCCCCTGCTGACGGCCGCGGGGCCGCGGACGGCGCGCGCCCTGGTGCGATCCGCCGGAAGGACGCCCGGTCAGGGGGACGTTTCCGGTCTTTCCGGACGATCCGGGTAACGATCCGGCGCGTCTTCACGGGATGGTCTACGCGCGTAGGCGAATGTTGACTATCCTCGGCCGTGTGAACGCATCTCCTCAGTCGGTCGTCTCCGCCGACCCCTATGCCGCCGCCCGGGCCGCCGCCGAGCGCCTGCGCGAGCTGACCGGTGCCGAGCGCCACGACGTCGCCCTCGTGATGGGCTCCGGCTGGGTGCCCGCCGCCGACGCCATCGGCGACCCCGACGACGACGGCACGGTCGAGTTCCCCGTGACCGAACTCCCCGGGTTCCCCGCGCCCTCGGTCGCCGGACACGCCGGCCGCATCCGCTCCGTGCAGGTCGGCGGGAAGCGCGCCCTGATCTTCCTCGGCCGCAACCACTACTACGAGGGCCACGGCGTGGCCACCGTCGTGCACGGCGTCCGCACCGCCGCCGCCGCCGGCTGCGGCATCGTCGTGCTCACCAACGGCTGCGGCGGCCTGCGCCAGGGCTGGCAGCCCGGCCAGCCCGTGCTGATCAGCGACCACATCAACCTCACCGCCGACTCGCCCATCGTCGGCGCCAACTTCGTCGACCTCACCGACCTCTACTCCAAGCGGCTGCGCACCCTGTGCCGCGAGGTCGACCCGACCCTCGACGAAGCCGTCTACGTGCAGTTCCGCGGCCCGCACTACGAGACCCCGGCCGAGGTCAACATGGCCCGCGTCATCGGCGGCGAACTCGTCGGCATGTCCACCACCCTGGAGGCCATCGCCGCCCGCGAGGCCGGCTCCGAGGTGCTCGGCCTCTCCCTCGTCACCAACCTCGCCGCCGGCATGACCGGCGAACCGCTCAACCACGAAGAGGTCCTGGAGGCCGGCAAGGCCAGCGCCGAGCGCATGGGCTCGCTGCTCGCGAAGGTCCTTGAGCGGATCTGAGCCCGTCCTGACGCAGAATCAGTAGACCGGCGGCGGCCGGCCCGCACCCAGCGGTGCCGCCGCCCGCCGCCGGCCGGCCCACACTTCGTTTGGAGCTCGCAGCATGGCGCAGGCACCCACCACCGACCTCCTCGACCGGGCCCGCACCTGGCTCGCCGAAGACCCGGACCCGCGGACCCGCGACGAGCTCACCGAGCTGCTCGCCGCCGCCGAGGGCACCGACGCCGACACCGGCCAGCGGATCGCCTGGTCACGGCTGGCCGAGCGTTTCTCCGGCCGCCTGCAGTTCGGCACCGCCGGCCTGCGCGGCGAGCTCGGCGCGGGCCCGATGCGGATGAACCGCGCCGTCGTCATCCGCGCCGCCGCCGGCCTCGCCGCCCACCTCCGCCGCCACCCGGAGCTCGGCGACCTCGTCGTCGTCGGCTACGACGCCCGCCACATGTCGTACGACTTCGCGCGCGACACCGCCGCCGTCGTCGTCGGCGCCGGCCTGCGCGCCGCCCTGCTGCCGCGCCCGCTGCCCACCCCGGTGCTCGCCTTCACGGTCCGCCACCTCGGCGCCGCCGCCGGCGTCACCGTCACCGCCAGCCACAACCCGCCGCAGGACAACGGCTACAAGGTCTACCTCGGCGACGGCTCGCAGATCGTGCCGCCCGCCGACGCGGAGATCGCCGCCGAGATCGACGCGATCGGCGCGCTCGCCGACGTGCCGCGCGCCGACGGCGGCTGGGAGGTGCTCGGCGACGACGTCGAGCAGGCCTACCTCGCCCGGGCCGTCACCGTGCTCGACCCGGCCGGCCCCCGCGACCTCGACGTCGTCTACACCCCGCTGCACGGCGTCGGACGCGACACCCTACTGGCCGCCTTCGCCCGGGCCGGTTTCCCCGCCCCGACCGTCGTCGCCGAACAGGCCGAGCCCGACCCGGACTTCCCCACCGTGGCGTTCCCCAACCCGGAGGAGCCGGGCGCGATGGACCTCGCGTACCGCACCGCCGCCGCCGCCCGCCCGGACCTCGTCATCGCCAACGACCCGGACGCCGACCGCTGCGCCGTCGCCGTGCCGGACCCGTCCGACGGCGGCTGGCGGATGCTCCGCGGCGACGAGGTCGGCGCCCTGCTCGGCGCGGCCCTGGTCGCCAAGCGCGCGACCGGCACCTTCGCCACCACCATCGTCTCCTCCACGCTGCTCGGCCGGATCGCCGACGCCGCGGGCCTCGGCCACGCCGAGACCCTCACCGGCTTCAAGTGGATCTCCCGCGCCGAGGGGCTGCGCTACGGCTACGAGGAGGCGCTCGGCTACTGCGTCGACCCGGAGGGCGTCCGCGACAAGGACGGCATCACCGCCGCCCTGCTCGTCGCCGAACTCGCCGCCACCCTCAAGCGCTCCGGCCGCACCCTGGCCGACCTGCTGGACGACCTGGCCGTGGAGCACGGGCTGCACGCCACCGACCAGCTCTCCGTCCGCGTCGACGACCTCGCCCTGATCGCCGACGCCATGCGGCAGCTCCGCGACAAGCCGCCGACCCTGCTCGCCGGCCTCCGGGTGACCCGCGCCGACGACCTGACGGCCGGCTCCGACGACCTGCCCCCCACCGACGGCCTGCGCTACGTGCTGGACGGCGAGGGCGTCCGCTCGGCCCGGGTCGTCGTGCGGCCGTCCGGCACCGAGCCCAAGCTCAAGTGCTACCTGGAGGTCGTCCTGCCGGTCGACGGAGCCACCGGTCTCGCCCCCGCCCGGGAGCGCGCCGCCGCCCTGCTCGCCGGCCTCAAGCACGACCTCGCCGCCGCCGCGGGCATCACCACCGCCTGACACCGCCGCGCCGTACGCCGCAGGGCCCGAGCACCCGGGCCCTGCGGCGTACGGCGGCCGGACGGCCGGTCAGCCCGTGACGATCAGCGCGACGAGCGCGATCAGCCCGAGCACCGTCGGCGCGATCACCCACCAGCACCAGCGGACGACGACCGGGCCCTGCGCCGCGGCGTGCGCGGAGCGGTGGGACGCCATCTCCTGCAGCTCGTCGACCACCTGGTCCGACCACGCCCGGGTCGGATCGCTGTCACCGGGACGGCGCGTCAGCCCCGGGTCGCCGGCGGCCCGCGCACGGTCGGCCCGGCGGCGGGCCGTCTTCCGCTGGCGGATCGACACCGGCACCGCCCACACCTGGTACTTGTGGCCGGCGGCGAACAGCTCGACGGAGTACCCCGACTTCAGCCCCTCGACCCCGGACCACGGCGCGTCGATCGTGCGCAGCGGGTTGCGCACCAGCAGTCGGCGGTCGTTGGCGTACACGGCGGGCCGCAGGGTGTAGGCGATCACCGGGAAGGCGAAGACCGGCGCGGCGGCCAGCGCCACCCACGGCGTGCGGCCGGAGCCGGAGATCACGGCGTCGACGATCAGCCAGCCTGCGACGGCGAGCAGCAGCACGCCGGAGATGATGCCGGGGCCGGAGCGGTAGACGCGGTCGGCGTACTTCGGCTCCTGGGGGGCGGCAGAGCCGGGGTCGGGCGTGCCGTCGGATTCGGTCATGGGGACGATTCTGCCCCATGCCCGCGACGCACCCCGGGGAGCCCGGCCGGTGCCGCCCCCGGCCGTCCCCCGCCGCCGTCAGGCGCTCCGGCGGCGCAGCGTCGCCGCCCCGAGGGCGAGGGCGAGCAGGGCGCAGCCGGCGATGACGGCGAGGTCGCGGACGACCGCACCGCCCACCCCGCCGTGCACCGTCAGCCTGCTCATCGCGTCGACGGCGTACGACAGCGGCATGACGTCGGAGGCCCAGCGCAGCACCTCCGCCATCCGCTCGCGCGGCACGAACAGCCCGCACAGCAGGAACTGCGGGAGCAGCACGGCCGGGAGGAACTGCACGGCCTGGAACTCGGTCGCGGCGAACGCCGAGACCAGCAGCCCCAGGGCCATGCCGAGCAGCCCGTCGCCGACCGCGACGGCGAACAGCAGCCAGGTCGGCCCGGCGACGTCGAGGCCGAGCAGGCCGATGGTCAGCGCGGAGGCCAGCGCCGCCTGCACGAGGGCGACCAGGCCGAAGGCGAGCGCGTAGCCGAGCAGCAGGTCGAGCCGGCCGAGGGGCATGGTGAGCAGGCGCTCCAGCGTGCCGCTGGTGCGCTCGCGGAGCATCGCGACCGAGGTGACGAGGAACATCACGAGCAGCGGGAAGACGCCGAGGAGGGCCGCGCCGATCCGGTCGAAGTCCTCCGGCCGGCCGTCGTACATGTAGCGCAGCAGGGTCAGCAGCACGCAGGGCACGACGAGCAGCATCGCGAGGGTGCGCGGGTCGTGGCGGAGCTGGGCGAGGACCCGCCGGGTGGTGGCGAGGGTGCGGCGGAGGTTCATCGGGGGCTCTCCACGGGTGCGGGGGTGCCGCCGGCGACGAGCGCGAGGAAGGCGCCGTCGATGTCGTCGGCGCCGGTGGCGGCGAGCAGCGCGGCCGGGGTGTCGTGGGCGAGCAGGCGGCCCTCGCGCATGAGGAGGAGGCTGTCGCAGCGGGTGGCCTCGTCCATGACGTGGCTGGAGACGAGCAGGGTGGCGCCGTCGTCGGCGAGCCCGCGGAAGAGTCGCCAGAGGTCCTGGCGGAGCACGGGGTCGAGGCCGACGGTGGGCTCGTCGAGGATCAGCAGTTCGGGGGTGCCGAGCAGGGCGGCGGCGAGCGAGACGCGGGCGCGCTGGCCGCCGGAGAGCCGGCCGGCGGTGTCGTGCTCGTGGCCGGTGAGGCCGACCTGCTCGACGACGCGGGCGGGGTCGGTGCGGGGTGCGCCGAGGACGGCGGCGAAGTAGGCGAGGTTCTCGGCGACGGTGAGGTCGCCGTAGACGGAGGGCGCCTGGGTGACGTACCCGACGCGCTCGCGCAGTTCGGCGGCGCCGGCGGGGCGGCCGAGCACCTCGACGCTGCCGCCGGCGGTGCGCTGCACGCCGACGATCGCGCGGAGCAGCGTGCTCTTGCCGCAGCCGCTGGGGCCGAGGAGCCCGGTGACGGAGCCGCGGGGCACGGTGAGGTCGAGCCCGTGCAGGACGGTGCGGCCGCCGCGGACGACGGTGAGCCCGTCGGTGCGGATGGCGGGGGCCGGCCCCGCCGCAGAATTCATCATGCGATGAGTTTTGCGCGCGGGAACGGCGGCCGTCAAGACCGGGAACACCGTGGACGACCACGCAGGACAACCGCACAGGGCGAGCGCGCAGGGCGACCGCGCAGGACAACCGCCGGGGCGGCCCCGTGAACCCCTCGGACGACAGGACGGAACCCCGGGCGGCACCGCGCCCGGCCCGGCCCCCGGGGCGGCGGTCAGGCCTCGGCGAGGCAGCCCTGCAGGGCCCGGGCCAGCAGCGGCAGGAGCTCGTCCGGGGAGGTCGAGGCCAGCGGCTCGACGGCGAGCACGTACCGGGCCATGGCCAGGCCGATCACCTGCGACATCGCGAGCTCGACCCGGAGCTCCGGCTGCGGCACGTCCAGCCCGGCCGCCACCCCGGAGACCACCTCCGTGACCATGAAGCCGCGCATCAGCCCGGCGACCTCCTCGGAGGCCGCGGCCGTCCGCAGCACCGCGAGCAGGCGGTCCCGCAGGGCCGGCTGCTCCCACAGGTCGAGGACCAGCCGGGCCAGCCGCCCGCCGATCTCCGCACGGTCGCCCTCCAGCACCTGCGGGACGATCAGCCGCGGGTCGACGGGGAACTCCAGCGCCGCCAGGAAGAGCCTGTCCTTGGTGCCGAAGTAGTGGTGCAGCAGCGCCGCGTCGACCCCGGCCGCCCGGGCGATCGCCCGCATGCTCGCCTTCTGGTAGCCCCGCGCGGCGAACTCCGCGCGCGCCGCCTCCAGCACGGTGCGCCGGGTGTCGGCGCCGCCGGGGCGCCGGCCGGTCTTCTTGCGGGGGGCGGGCTGCTCGCCGGCTGCGGAGGTCACCCCGGCATTCTCCCCGGCCGGGGGCGTCCCGTTCGCGCGAGGACGCCCCCGGCCCGTCCGCACACCTCCGGGGCCCGCGCCGGGGACGGCCGGCGGGAGCCCGTCGAGGCCTCCGCGCGCCCACATCTCGGTCCCGTATCGAAACCCGGCCCCCCTAGCGGATCGCTACGCGCGTAGATATGCTGGTCTGGTGACTATGTCCACTCTTGCAGCCAACGCCAACCCCCAGCCTGGCGGCCGGGAGGTGCCATCGGGCGCTGCGGGCAGCGGTCTTGAGGACGTCGCGGCGTCCGAGGCCTCGCTCCGCCGCTTCCTGCACGGCCTGCCCGGCGTCGACCAGGTCGGCCTGGAGGCTCGCGCCGCCACGCTCGGTACCCGCTCGATCAAGACCACGGCGAAGGCGTACGCCATCGACCTGGCGATCTCGATGATCGACCTGACCACGCTGGAAGGCGCGGACACGGTCGGCAAGGTGCGCTCGCTCTGCACCAAGGGCCGCAACCCCGACCCGTCCGACCCGACGGCGCCGCGGGTCGCGGCCATCTGCGTCTACCCGGACATGGTCGCGACCGCGAAGGACGCGCTGCGCGGCACCGACATCCAGGTCGCCTCCGTCGCCACCGCCTTCCCCGCCGGCCGGGTCGCCCTGCCGGTGAAGCTGGCCGACACCGCGGACGCGGTGGCCGCGGGCGCCGACGAGATCGACATGGTCATCGACCGCGGCGCGTTCCTGTCCGGCCGCTACCTGGACGTCTTCCGGGAGATCACCGCGGTGAAGGAGGCCTGCCGCCGCCCCGACGGCACCTCCGCCCACCTCAAGGTGATCTTCGAGACCGGCGAGCTGCAGACGTACGACAACGTGCGCCGCGTCTCCTGGCTGGCGATGCTGGCCGGCGCCGACTTCATCAAGACGTCCACCGGCAAGGTCGCGGTGAACGCCACTCCCCCGGTGACGCTGCTGATGCTGGAGGCCGTCCGCGACTTCCGGGCGCAGACCGGCGTGCAGATCGGCGTGAAGCCGGCCGGTGGCATCAAGACCACCAAGGACGCCATGAAGTACCTGGTGATGGTCAACGAGACCCTGGGCGACGACTGGCTGAGCCCGCACTGGTTCCGCTTCGGCGCCTCCAGCCTGCTCAACGACCTGCTGATGCAGCGCCAGAAGCTGACCACCGGACGCTACTCCGGCCCCGACTACGTGACGGTGGACTGAGACAGATGGCCAAGAACAAGAAGACGGACGAGCCCGTGACCGGGAAGAGCGGCCTGTTCGAGTACGCGCCGGCCCCCGAGTCCCCCGCCGCGGCGGGCGACATCGCCACCTCGTACGGCCACTTCATCGGCGGCGAGTTCGTCGACTCCAGTGGCAGCGAGGCGCTGAAGACCGTCAACCCGGCCACCGAGCAGGTGCTGGCGGAGTTCGCGCAGGGCACCGCCGAGGACGTCGACCGCGCGGTCGCCGCCGCCCGCAGGGCGTTCACCGACTGGTCGGCGCTGCCTGGCAGCGAGCGGGCCAAGTACCTCTTCCGGATCGCCCGGATCGTCCAGGAGCGCTCGCGCGAGCTCGCGGTGCTGGAGTCGATGGACAACGGCAAGCCGATCCGCGAGACCCGCGACTTCGACCTGCCGATGGTCGCCGCGTGGTTCTTCTACTACGCGGGCTGGGCCGACAAGCTCGACCACGCGGGCTTCGGCCCGAACCCGCGCCCGGTCGGCGTGGCCGCGCAGGTCATCCCGTGGAACTTCCCGCTGATGATGCTGGCGTGGAAGATCGCCCCGGCCCTGGCGACCGGCAACACGGTCGTCCTCAAGCCGGCCGAGACGACCCCGCTCACCGCGCTGCGCTTCGCCGAGATCTGCCGCCAGGCGGGCCTGCCGAAGGGCGTCGTCAACATCGTCACCGGCGACGGCCGCACCGGCGCCGCGCTGACCGCCCACCCCGACGTCGACAAGGTCGCCTTCACCGGCTCGACCCCGGTCGGCCGCTCGATCGCCCGCCAGCTCGCCGGCAGCCGCACCCGGGTGTCGCTGGAGCTGGGCGGCAAGGCCGCGAACATCGTCTTCGACGACGCGCCGATCGACCAGGCCGTCGAGGGCATCGTCAACGGCATCTTCTTCAACCAGGGCCACGTGTGCTGCGCGGGCTCCCGGCTGCTCGTCCAGGAGTCGGTGCAGGACGAGTTCCTGGAGGCGCTCAAGCGCCGCATGTCGACGCTGCGCGTCGGCGACCCGCTCGACAAGAACACCGACATCGGCGCGATCAACTCGGCCGCGCAGCTCGCCCGGATCACCGAGCTGACCGACGCGGGCGAGGCAGAGGGCGCCGAGCGCTGGGCGCCGTCCTGCGACCTGCCGGGCGCCGGCTACTGGTTCCGCCCGACGCTGTTCACCGGCGTCAGCCAGGCCCACCGGATCGCCCGCGAGGAGATCTTCGGCCCGGTGCTGTCCGTGCTCACCTTCCGCACCCCCGCGGAGGCGGTGGAGAAGGCCAACAACACCCCGTACGGGCTGTCGGCCGGCATCTGGACGGAGAAGGGCTCGCGGATCCTCTGGACGGCGAGCCGGCTCAAGGCCGGTGTGGTCTGGGCGAACACCTTCAACAAGTTCGACCCCGCGTCGCCGTTCGGCGGCTACAAGGAGTCGGGGTACGGCCGCGAGGGTGGCCGGCACGGTCTGGAGCCCTACCTGAATGTCGAGGCCCGCGATGTCTGATGGCGCACTTCGTCTTGACGTCCTCAAGACCTACAAGCTGTACGTCGGCGGGAAGTTCCCGCGGTCCGAGAGCGGACGGGTGTACGAGGTGACCGACTCCAAGGGCCAGTGGCTCGCCAACGCCCCGCTCGGCACCCGCAAGGACACCCGGGACGCCGTGCTCGCCGCGCGCGCCGCCGTCAAGGGCTGGTCCGGCGCCACCGCGTACAACCGCGGCCAGGTGCTGTACCGGGTCGCCGAGATGCTGCAGGGCCGCCGCGAGCAGTTCACCGCCGAGGTGGCCACCGCCGAGGGCCTGAGCGCCAAGAAGGCCGCCGCCCTGGTGGACGCCGCGATCGACCGCTGGGTCTGGTACGCGGGCTGGACGGACAAGATCGCCCAGATCGCCGGCAACGCCAACCCGGTCGCCGGGCCGTACTTCAACCTCTCCACCCCGGAGCCGTCCGGCGTGGTCGGCGTCGTGGCGCCGCAGGCCGGGTACGGCTTCTCCTTCCTCGGGCTGGTGTCGGTGATCGCCCCGGTGATCGCCTCCGGCAACACCGTCGTGGTGGCCGCCGCCTCCGGCGCACCGCTGCCCGCGCTGTCGCTCGGCGAGGTGCTGGCCACCTCCGACCTGCCCGGCGGCGTGGTCAACGTGATCTCCGGCCGCACCGCGGACATCGCCCCGACGCTCGCCTCGCACCAGGACGTCAACGGCATCGACCTGACCGGCGCCGTCCACCCGGACGGGCCCGGCTCGGCCGCCGCCCTGGAGGCGTCCGCCGCGGACACCCTGAAGCGGGTGCTGCGCCCGGCCGCCGACCCGGCCGCCGCGGACTGGACCGAGGCGCCCGGCACCAAGCGCCTGCGCACGTTCCTGGAGACCAAGACGGTCTGGCACCCGATGGGCATCTGACCAGGCGCCCGGCCGCCGCGTCACGACGCAGGGGAACCCGCACCCTCCCGACCGGGGGTGCGGGTTCCCGTGCGTCGCACCCGGACGCACAGCGGGCGGCGGGCCGGTGTGAGATTGGCCCGGGACGGCCCGACCGGTTTCGGCGAACGACCCTGATGCATCAGACTGGTGTCCCGTGAGTGACTCCACGCTGAACCTCCCGTCGACGCCGCACGCCCGCGTCATCCTGCTGTCGGGCCCGTCCGGGTCGGGGAAGTCCTCGCTCGCCGAGCGGGCCGGTGTGCCGGTGCTCCAGCTCGACGACTTCTACAAGGACGGCGACGACCCCACGCTGCCGGAGCTGCCCGAGGGCGGCACCGACTGGGACTCCCCGCTCTCCTGGCACCGCGACCAGGCCCTCGCGGCGATCCGCGCCCTGGTCGTGACCGGCCGCGCCGAGATCCCGGTCTACTCGATCCCCGCCAACGGCCGCACCGGCACCCGCACCCTGGAGCTCCACGGTGCCGCCGCGTTCGTCGCCGAGGGCATCTTCGCCGCCGAGCTCGCCGGCCCGTGCGCCGACGAGGGCCTGCTCGGCGTGGCGATCTGCCTGCGCAACAAGCCCTCCACCACGGCCTGGCGGCGCTTCCGCCGGGACGTCCGCGAGGGCCGCAAGTCGGTGCCCTACCTGCTGCGCCGCGGCTGGCGGCTGATGCGCACCGAGCGCGGCATCGTGGCCGGCCAGGTCGCCCTCGGCGCGTACGCCTGCGCCGGCCCCGAGGCCGAGCGGAACATCCGCGCACTCGCCGACCGCCGCCCCGCCCCGGCCCCCGCCGCGGCCTGACCCCCCCCCCGGTACCGCACCACGCCGCACCCCGGCTGCACCGCAGTGCAGCACCGCCGTGCAGCACCGCCGTGCAGCACCGCGGGCCGCCGCCGGTCAGTGGCGCACCGTCACCACGATCTTGCCGAGGTGCGCCCCCGACTCCAGGTGGCGGTGGGCCTCGGCGATCTCCGTCAGGTCGAAGGTCCGGTCGATCACCGGGGCGAGCGTGCCGGCCCGCAGGCCGGCGTCGAGGAAGTGCGCCGCCCGGCGTCGGGCGGCCGGATCGCCCACGACCTCCAGGTTGTTGTAGCCGAGGATGCGCAGGCCCCAGTCGAGGGGCAGCGGCGCGGGCCGCGGGTCGAGCCAGCCGTACACCACGAGCAGTCCGCCCGGGGCGACGGCCCTCGCCAGATCGGCCAGTCCGGGCCCCGCCACCGGGTCGAGGACGATGTCGGCGCCGCGTCCGCCGGTGGCCCGGGCGACCTGCCCGGGCAGGTCTCCCTCCTCCGCGAGGAGCACCCGGGCGGCACCGAGGGCCAGCAGCCGGTCGCGCTTGGCGGCCGAGCGGGTCACCGCGATCGGCACCGCCCCGAGGTGCCGGGCGGTCTGGATCGCCGCCACGCCGACCCCGCTGGACGCCGCCGTGACGAGCACGGTGTCCCCGGGCCGCACCCCGCCCTTCTCGACCAGTGCGCCGTACGCGGTCGTGCCGGCCAGCCAGACCGCCGCACCGGTGACCGCGTCGGTGCCGCCGGGCCGGTGCAGCAGCCCGTCCTCGGCGACCAGGATCCGGTCGCCGTACACGCCGTGCGTGCTCAGGTGCCCGACCGCGGCCGTGCAGACCTGGTCGCCCGGGGCGAAGGCGGTCACCCCCTGGCCGACGGCCAGCACCTCGCCCGCCGCCTCGTAGCCCAGCCGCGAGCCGGGCAGGACCGGCGGGTAGAAGTACGTGCCGGAGCGGAGCAGCGCCTCGGCCCGGTTGAGCCCGATCGCATCGACCCTCACCAGCACCTCGCCCTCGCCCGGATCACCGAGGTCCACCTCGGTCAGGCGCAGCACCTCGGGCCCGCCGGTCTCGTCGAACACCACAGCCACGGCCATCCTGCATCTCCTCGCCACAGAAGGTGACGCTCCGTCACCACGGCCCCGGTGGGCCGCTGTTCACGATGCTCGGCGACGGCCGCCCGGCGGGCCATGCCGCAGCGTCCACCGGTCATGTCCGCGCGTCTCGCGGGTACGCTCGGCGGCATGGACGTGCTCGGCGACGTGATCGGTGCGATGCGCGCGGGGCGGCCGCACGCCGCACTCCGGACCCGCCGCGGGCCGTGGGGGCTGCACTTCCCCGCCTCGGCGGGTGTCGGGTTCCATGCCGTGCTGGCCGGCTCCTGCTGGCTGCTGCCGCCCGGGGGCGGGGAGCCCGTGCAGGTCTCCGCGGGCGAACTGGTCCTGCTGCCCCACGGCCGCGCCTACGGTCTGGCCGACCACCCCGCGACGGCGCTGGTGGAATTCGGCAGCCCTGCGGCCGAACGCCGGCAGGAGCGGGAGGGGACCGCGGGCCCGGAGAGCGTGCTGCTGTGCGGCGCCTACCTGCTCGACCGGGAGCGGACGCATCCGCTGCTGGGCCGGCTGCCCGAGGTCGTCCGGCTGGCCGTGGCCGGCACGCCGGCGGGCACCGTGGTGGAGCTGCTGCACGGCGAGCTCGCCGGACCGCTGGCCGGCGGCGGGACGGCGGCCACCGCCCTGCTCGACACGGCGCTGCTGTACGTCCTGCGGGCCTGGTACGGCGGGCAGGACGCCGTCACGGGGCGGGGGTGGGCGGCGGCCCTGACCGATCCGGCGGTCGGTGCGGCGCTGGCCGCCCTGCACGAAGACCCGGCGCGGGCCTGGACGGTGGCGGAGCTCGGTGCGGCGGGCGGCCTCTCCCGGGCCGCGTTCGCCCGGCGGTTCGGCGCCCTGGTGGGCGAGCCGCCGCTGGCGTACCTGACGTGGTGGCGGCTGACCCTGGCCGGCCGGCTGCTGCGCGAGGGCGACGAGCCGCTGCGCGCGGTGGCCCGGCGGACGGGCTACGCCACGGAGTTCGCGCTGGCCAGGGCGTTCAAGCGGGAGTACGGCACCGCCCCGGGCCGCTACCGGACGGAGCGGCGGGCCGCCTCGGCGGCTGCCGCGGCCCGGGCGGACGGCCGCGCCGCGGGCTGAGCGCGGCCCGCCGTCGGACGCGCAGGGGCCCGGTGCCTCTCCCCGGCACCGGGCCCCTGCGTGTCGGGGTCGCGGCGGTTCCCCCGTGGCCGCCCCTCCCCCGAGCCGGCAGGCCACACGTCCGCGAACCCTTCCCGTCCCCCGACGGGAGTCCTGTGGTCAGGCGACGAGCTCGCCGAAGGCGTGCGCGGTGTCGCCGTTGCGGTTGAGCTGCTCGTCGTCGCGCAGCCGGCGCAGTGCGCGCCAGATGCTGCTCTTGACGGTGCCGACGCTGATGCCGAGGATGCCGGCGATCTCCGGGTCGGTCCGGCCCTCGTAGTAGCGGAGCACGAGCATGGTGCGCTGGTTCTCCGGGAGCTTGGCGAGCGCCTGCCAGAGCACGGCGCGCAGCTCGGTGCCGCCCATGGCGTCGGTGTCGCCCGCGTGCTCGGGCAGTTCCTCGGTCGGGTACTCGTTGACCTTGCGGCGCCGCCAGGCGGAGATGTGCAGGTTGGTCATGGTGCGGCGGAGGTAACCGCCGACCGCGGCCTTGTCGGTGATGCGGTCCCAGGCGCGGTAGGTGCTGAAGAGCGCGCTCTGCAGCAGGTCCTCGGCCTCGTAGCGGTCACCGGTGAGGTGGTACGCGGTGGCGTACAGGGAGGCGCGGCGCTCGCGCACGTACGCGGTGAACTCGGCGATCCGGTCCTCCGCCTCGGCCGAGCGCTCCCCCTGCGCGCCTCCCTGCCGACCGTCCTCGGCACCGGCTGCCGCGGGGGTGAGCCGCAGCAGCGTGGTGCCTGCGACCTGTCGGGCGTCCGGCTCCCCCGAGCCGTTGCCGTTCAGGCCGTCCCCCGTCGGGATGTCCCGACCCTGGCCGCCGACCGGGAGAATGCCCCGGAGCGTCATGGTCGAGCCGCTGTCGGCCGGGTTCCCCCCGCGGCCGATCCCGAACAGCTCCCCCCCGTGCCCGCCGCCTGAGCGGTGGGCGCCGGTGCGGTGTGCGCACCCCCGTACGATCACGGCACCGGACGTCTCGTCGGTCCGCACCTCGTACCTGGTCCGCGGGTTCGCGGTCGAACGCGCTGCGCGGACAGCCGCGTTGCGGTTCAGAAGCGTTGCGTTCATCGTGCGCCCCCATGGTCGGTACGTGCGGTTCCGCCACCGTCCCGGCCGGGTTCCGGACCCTGCGCGTTCTCGGTGACAAGGGAAATCCTGCCCGCCCGTCGTCATGGCGGTGTCCGCCGACTGTCACAGGGCTGTCACAGCAGCCGGGGGACGCGCCCGCACCGCTGTCACACCCCGCCGGACGCCCGAAGCGGTCCTTCCGGTTCCCGCGACCGTTCAGCAACCACCCGGGTGGGTGATCCCGGGCCCCGGGTGGGCCAGAATGAGCCCGTGCCTTTCCTGCTTCTGATCGAGGACGACGACGCCATCCGGATTGGCCTCGAACTCGCCCTCACGCGCCAGGGCCACCGCGTGGCCGCCGCTTCCTCGGGCGAGGACGGACTGAAGCTCTTCAAGGAGCAGCGTCCGGACCTCATCGTGCTGGACGTCATGCTGCCCGGGATCGACGGCTTCGAGGTGTGTCGGCGCATCCGCCGCACCGACCAGCTGCCGATCATCCTGCTCACGGCGCGCTCCGACGACATCGACGTGGTGGTGGGCCTGGAGTCCGGGGCCGACGACTACGTGGTCAAGCCGGTGCAGCCGCGCGTCCTCGACGCGCGGATCCGGGCCGTGCTGCGCCGCGGCGAACGCGAGAGCTCCGACTCGTCGACGTACGGCACCCTCGTCATCGACCGTTCGGCGATGACCGTCACCAAGGACGGCGAGGACCTGCAGCTCACGCCGACCGAGCTGCGGCTGCTGCTGGAGCTGAGCCGCCGGCCGGGGCAGGCGCTGTCGCGCCAGCAGCTGCTGCGGCTGGTGTGGGAGCACGACTACCTCGGCGACTCCCGGCTGGTGGACGCCTGTGTGCAGCGGCTACGGGCGAAGGTCGAGGACGTGCCGTCCGCGCCGACGCTGATCCGCACCGTGCGCGGGGTCGGCTACCGGCTCGACCCGCCCCTGTCGTGACCTCCGCTCCTTCGTCGTCTGTGAGACCTGTTGACTGACCCCCAGACCCCGCGGCGCCGGTCCGGGCCGTGGCTGCGGCTGCGTTCGCTGCGGGTGCGCCTGATCGCGGTGTTCGCCGCCGTCGCGCTGATCACCGCCGTGTCGGCGTCCGGCATCGCGTACTGGCTGAACCGCGACGCCGTGCTCAAGCGCGCCCAGGACACCGCCCTGAACGACTTCCGGGTGTCGCTGACGCGGAACGTGTCGGCGCTGCCCTCGCAGCCCGACTGCTCCGAACTCGGCTACCTGGCCCAGCAGGTGGCGTCCTCCGGGCTCAACTACGACGTGGTGGTGACCGATCCGGCGCAGCCGGAGTGCCGGGTCTCGTCCGACCCGTCGCAGTTCACGCTCGCCCTCGTACCCGAGTCGCTGCGCCGCGCCGTCGGCACCCCGCGCGAGGTGGGCCCGGGCAACCCGTACGCGTACCACCTGTACTGGCAGCGGGTGAACCTCGGCAACCGGCCGTTCCTGGTGGGCGGTACGCGGGTGGTGCCGGACGGGCCGACGGCGTACATGTTCAAGTCGCTGGAGGACGAGCGGGCCGACCTCAACACGCTCGGCTGGTCGCTGGCGATCGCCACCCTGCTCGCGCTGATCGGCTCGGCGCTGCTCGCGCAGGCCGCCTCGGCGACGGTGCTGCGGCCCGTCCGGCGGCTCGGCGAGGCCGCCAGGCGGCTCGGCGAAGGACGGCTGGACACCCGCCTGGAGGTCGAGGGCGGCGACGAACTCGCCGACCTCGCAAGGACGTTCAACCGCACCGCGGAGTCGCTGTCCCACCAGGTCGAGGAGTTGAGCGCGCGCGAGGCGCAGAGCCGGCGCTTCGTCGCCGACATGTCGCACGAACTCCGCACCCCGCTCACGGCGATGACCGCGGTCTCGGACATCCTGGAGGACGAGGCCGACTCGCTCGACCCGATGATCGAACCGGCCGTCCGCCTCGTGGTCAGCGAGACCCGGCGCCTCTCCGACCTGGTCGAGAACCTCATGGAGGTGACCCGCTTCGACGCCGGCACCGCGCGGCTCGTCGCCGACGAGGTCGACATCGCCGACCTCATCATGTCGTGCATCGACGGCCGGGCCTGGTACGACGCCGTCGAGGTGGACTCCCCCCGCGGGGTCCGGCTGATGGCCGACCCGCGCCGGCTCGACGTCGTCTTCGCCAACCTCATCGGCAACGCCCTCAAGCACGGCGGATCGCCGGTGCACGTCGTCGTCCGGCCGCACGGCGAGCAGGTCGTCGTCGAGGTCCGCGACAGCGGCCCGGGCATCCCCGAGGAGGTGCTGCCGCACGTCTTCGACCGCTTCTACAAGGCCGACAAGGGCCGGGCCCGCTCCGAGGGCAGCGGCCTCGGCCTGTCCATCGCGATGGCCAACGCACAGATCCACGGCGGCACCATCACCGCCGCCAACGGGGAGCACGGCGCGGTCTTCACCCTGACCCTGCCGCTCACCCCGCCCAGCCAGGAGGACGGCCAGTGACGGCGGCGGAACCGGCGACGGCGGGACGGGCCCGGACGGCCCGGCGGGCGACAGCGGTACGGAGGACGGCAGCCCTGGTGCTGCTGGCGGGCGCGGCGGCCGGCTGCGGCATCCGGCCGACCGCCGTACCCGTCGACGCCGGGGCACCCGCCAGCCGCACCGCCTGCCCGACACCCGTCCAGGTGCCCAAGGCCGCCGCCGCCCTGCCGAGCGCCCCGCCCGCACCCGGGTCGGGCACGGCGACCGGCGCGGCGAAGGCCCCCGGCGGCCCGGCGACGAGCGGAGCGCCGTCCGGCCCGCCCGTCTTCAGCGCCTCGCCCACGCCCACCCCCTCCGCCTCCCACTGCCCCTGAACACGCCGCCGCCCCGCCCGTACCGGAGCGGTGGAACCACCCGCCGCGGAGGGCGCGTCCCTCCCGGTGTGCACCGACATGGCACCCTCACCAGCAGCGGGACCGGAACCGTGACCGACGGCGGTCGTCCCGGCGACGACACGCCGGCCGACCGGTCCTCACCGCCGCCGGACGCCTTCCGCCCCGTGCGGGCGGTCGCACGGCTGCTGCTGGTGGCCTACCCGGTGCTGCTCGCCGTGCTGGTGCTGCGCCCCAGCGGGGCGGGCTGGACGTACCCGGCGAACCTCACCCCGCTCGCCTCGGTCGACCGGGCACTGGCCCTCGGCGGCTCCGCCGGCGCCCGCCAGCTCGCCTCCGGGCTGCTGCCGCTGGCCCCGTTCGGGGTGCTGCTGCCGCTCGCCGTCGGCCGCCTCGGCACCGCCTGGCTGCCGTCGTTCCTGCGCACCGCGGGCGGCACCGCGCTGCTCGCCACCGGACTGGAGATCCTCAAGAGCTGGGCGCCCGGCCACGTGCTGAACGTCGACGACATCATCCTCGGCACCCTCGGTGCGGCCGTCTGCCACCTCGCGGTCGTCCCGGCCGCCCGGTCCCTGCTCCGGCTGCGCGGACGGTCACCGCACGGCACCGCGGCCGACCGCCGGCAGTCGGCCGGGCAGGCCCCCCGGACCGCGCCCCTGGGCCGGTTCGGCCTGCCGGACACCGCACCCCGCCGCTGACCGTCGGCCGGGTCGGGCGCGCCGCCACCGGCGGCACGGCCGCTCCGCCGGCACGGACCGGCACGGACCGGACCGGACCGGCACGCGGCGGGTGCCCGGCGGGCGGCCTCGGCGGCGAGGAGGTCGTGCCACCCCGTGACGGAGGCTCCGCGGTCGAGGACGCCGGCCGGGGACTCGTCGACGGCCGCGCCGGGAGCACAGGACGGGCGTGACCGCGCCCTGCCCGTTCGGCGAACCGGCCGGGCCTCCGGGTCCGCCCCCGAGCCGACCCCGAGACGGTGCCCGGCCCACCCGGTGAGATGTCAGGGCCGTGGATCGGTATCGGGGCTGACGACCGGAGCGGCCCCGCCGAGCACGATGGAGTCATGCCCGCCGGAGAGACCGGCCGGGCCGCCGGACTCCGGGAGTCACGTCATGAGCAAGCTCGCCCGCCCCCGCCACAACCGCGTCATCGCCGGCGTCTGCGCCGGGCTGGGCAAGCGCTTCGGCCTGGCCCCGTGGACGGTGCGGATCATCTTCCTGGTCTCGTGCCTGCTGCCGGGCCCGCAGTTCCTGATCTACCTGGCGCTGTGGCTGCTGCTCCCGCAGGAGCCGTGAGCCACGGCCACGAGCCACTGGCCGTGAGCCACTGACTGTGAGTCACCGCCACGGCCACGAGCCACCTGCCGTGAGCCACGGCGAGGGCCCGCTCCACCGGAATCCTCCCGGGAGCGGGCCCTCGCCGTGGTGCGGCTGCAGCGGGTCAGCCGCCCACGCCGGGCAGGCCGCCGCCGGTGGCGCCGCCGAGGCCGCTGAGGGTGCCGAGGACACCGCCGACCGGGGTCTTCTCCAGGCCCTGGGCGCCGGGCACGGGCGGCAGGGCGCGGTCCTGGGCGACCGGGGCCATCTCGGGGGCCGCCTCCGGCGCGACCTCCGGAGCCGCGGCGGGCGCCTCGGCGACCGGGGCGGCGGCGACGGGCGCGGCGGCGGGCGGCGTCAGCTTGCCGGCGACCTCGGGGTTGAGGGTGCCGACGGTCTGGGTGACCTCGTTGCCGCCGGGCACCTTCTGGACGGCGCCGGGCACCGCACTGGTCAGGCCGGGGTTGGTCAGCGCGCTGGTCGGGAGCCCCAGGCCGCCGGGGGCGGCGGCGGAGGCGGTGCCGGCGGCTGCGGCGGCGATCGCGACGCCGAGAGCGGCGGTGCTTGCGGCCTTCAGAGTTGCCTGCTTCATGCGTTGGTCCTCGTGTCCTCGTCGGTGCCCGTGATCCGGCCGCCTCGCGGCGCCCGGAGTCACACCGGGTCATCAGTGACTGGCACACCGTAGTGAGAACATCGAATGCGGTTCAACGGAGCGTCACTCACAGGACTGAATAGTCGGACGATCGCAGGAGCAGCCGGCGAGCCCGGGCGGGACGGCAGGCACCGGAGGGCCGGGCCCCGGCGACGGCCCCGGCCCGCCCGGTCCAGGTGCCCGGTCCCGGCCCGCCCGGTTCAGGTGCCCGGTCCCGGCCCGCCCGGTTCAGGCGCTCTGCTCAGGCGCCCTGCCCAGGTGCCCTGCTCAGGCGCCGGCGAAGAGCCACTCCGCCTTGAGCTCGGCGTAGCCCGGCTTGATCACGTCGTTGATCATGGCGAGTCGCTCGTCGAAGGGCAGGAAGGCCGACTTCATGGCGTTGACGGTGAACCACTCCATGTCGCCCAGGGTGTAGCCGAAGGCCTCGACCAGGTGCCCGAACTCGCGGCTCATGCTGGTGCCGCTCATCAGCCGGTTGTCGGTGTTGACCGTGACGCGGAACTTCAGCCGGCTGAGCAGCCCGATCGGGTGTTCCCCGTACGAGGCGGCGGCGCCGGTCTGCAGGTTGGAGGTGGGGCACATCTCCAGCGGCACGCGCTTGTCGCGCACGTACGCGGCGAGCCGTCCGAGCCGGACGGAGCCGTCCTCGCCGACCTCGATGTCGTCGACGATGCGCACGCCGTGGCCGAGCCGGTCGGCGCCGCAGCACTGCAGCGCCTCCCAGATGGAGGGCAGGCCGAAGGCCTCGCCGGCGTGGATGGTGAAGTGGTTGTTCTCGCCCTTGAGGTAGTCGAAGGCGGCCTGGTGGCGGGTGGGCGGGTGACCCGCCTCGGCCCCCGCGATGTCGAAGCCGACGACGCCCTGGTCGCGGAAGCGGTTGGCGAGCTCCGCGATCTCCGTCGACCGCGCGGCGTGCCGCATCGCGGTGAGCAGGGTGCCCACCCGGATGCGGTGCCCGGCGGCGCGCGCCTTGGCCTCGCCGAGGCGGAAGCCCTCGTTGACGGCCTCGACGACCTCGTCGAGGGTGAGCCCGGCCTCCAGGTGCTGCTCGGGGGCGTACCGCACCTCGGCGTAGACGACGCCGTCGGCGGCGAGGTCCTCGGCGCAGTCGGCGGCGACCCTGACCAGCGCCTGGCGGGTCTGCATGACGGCGCAGGTGTGCGCGAAGGTCTCCAGGTAGCGGACGAGCGAGCCGGAGTCGGCGGCCTCGCGGAACCACGCGCCGAGCTTGGCCGGGTCGGTGGTGGGCAGGCCCTCGTAGCCGCAGGCGGCGGCGAGTTCGACGACGGTGTCCGGGCGCAGGCCGCCGTCGAGGTGGTCGTGCAGGAGCACCTTGGGCGCGCGGGCGATCTGGTCGGCGGTGGGGATGCGGGGGCCGGTGGTGCCCGCGGTGGCCGGGATCTGCTTCTCCATTGCGGGAGTGTAGCTCCTACGCGCGTAGATTCCTACTCCCTCCGCCCGTGTCGCGCCGTCGGCCGCACCGCCGGGGCAGGCCCTCAGTCGTGCGTCAGCAGACGGCCCCGGCGCGACAGCACGAAGTCGCGGAACGCCGCCGCCGGCGGGGTCAGCGGCCGGCCCGTCACCCACGCCAGCCCGATCGCCCGGCGGGTCCGCGGCGCCGTCACCTCCAGCTCCACCACCCCGGGGCGCGGCACCAGCGCGGGCGGCAGCAGCGCCACCCCCAGCCCGGCCGCGACGAGCCCGCGCAGGGTCTCCGCCTCCTCGCCCTCGAAGGCGATCCGCGGCACGAACCCGGCCTCCGCGCAGAAGCCGTCCGTGATCACCCGCAGCCCGTAGCCCTCCTCCACCGCGACGAACGGTTCCTCGGCGACCTCCGCCAGCCGGATCCGGCGACGGGACGCCAGCCGGTGGTCGGCCGGCACCACCAGGTGCAGCCGCTGCTCGTCGAGCGGGCGCGCCGTCAGGTCCGGTGCGTCCGGCAGCGGCGAGACGAGGCACAGGTCGAGTTCGCCCGCCCGCAGCCGCTCCAGCATCGCCGCCACGTAGTCCTGCACCAGCTGGAACCGCACCCGCGGATGCGACGCGCGGAAGCCCCGCAGCAGCCCCGGCACCGCCTCCGTCCCCATGGTGTGGAGGAACCCGAACGCCACGCGGCCGGCCGCCGGGTCGGCCTCCGCCCGGACCGCCTCCGCGCCGCGCTCCAGCTCGGCCAGCGCCCGTTCCACCGAGGTCAGCAGCAGCCGGCCCGCCCGGGTCAGCCGGACGGCACGGCCCTGACGGGCCAGCAGGTCGACGCCGAGCTCCGCCTCCAGCCGGGCGACCGCCCGCGAGAGGGTGGGCTGCGGCATGCCCAGCAGCTGGGCCGCCTGGGTCACGTGCTCCAGCCGGGCGACCGCCGCGAACTGCGCCAACTGCGGTGCGATCCGCGCCACGGGCGAGTCCGGGCCGAGCTCCGCCGGGCGGAGCGGCGGTGAGCTGCTGTCATGCGCCATGGCATCGATTCTCCACCATTCATGCATTGGACGCATCAACCGGGCGGGGCCTAGCGTCGTCGCATGACGCCTGCCAGTACCGGGGCATCCGCAGCCACGCTGCCGGGTGCCCCCACCTCGCCGCACCCTGCCGCCTCCACCGCCGCACCCGCCGCCACCGCCACCGCCACCGCCACCGGCGTCGCACCCGCCGCCGCGCCGGACACCCGGCACCGGCCCGGCGACCGTGCCTTCCGCCGCGCCAACCTCGCCCTCTTCGCCGCGGGCGTGGCCACCTTCGTCCTGCTGTACTCCACCCAGGGCCTGCTGCCGATCCTCTCCGCCGACCTCGGACTGACCCCGGGCCAGGCCAGCTGGACGGCGTCCGCGGCCACCCTCGGCCTCGCCCTGGCCCTGCTGCCGGCGAGCGCGCTCTCCGACCGGTACGGCCGGACCGCGGTGATGACCTTCTCGACCGTGTCGGCGGCCCTGCTGGCACTCGCCCTGCCGTTCGCCCCCGACCTCACCACCCTCGTGGTGCTCCGGGTGCTGCAGGGCGCCGCGCTCGCCGGGCTGCCCGCCACCGCCATGGCGTACCTCGCCGAGGAGATCCACCCGAAGGCCCTGGCCTCGGCGATGGGCCTCTACGTGGCGGGCAACTCGATCGGCGGGATGAGCGGGCGGCTCGTCTCCGGCTGGGCCGGCGCCGCGTGGGGCTGGCGCTGGGGCCTGGCGGTCTCGGCGGTGCTCGCGATCCTCGCCGCGCTGGCCTTCCGCGCCCTGATCCCCGCGGCCCGGCAGTTCACCCCGTCGCGGATCGACCTGCGCACCCTCGGCCGCACGGTCGGCACCCACCTGCGCAACCCGCTGCTGCTGCGGCTGTACGCGCTCGGGCTGCTCTTCATGGCCGTCTTCGGCGCCGTCTACAACACCGTCGGCTACCGGCTGACCGCAGCACCGTTCGACCTGCCGCAGTCGCTCGCCGCGTCGATCTTCGTCGTCTACCTGGTCGGCACCGTGTCCTCGGCCTCCGCCGGTCTGCTCGCCACCCGGCTCGGCCGCCGCGGCGCGCTGTACGTCGCCATCGGCGTCACCACCGCGGGGCTGCTGCTCTCGCTGGCGGGCTCGCTCGTGGCGGCCCTGCTCGGCCTGGTGCTGATCACCGCGGGCTTCTTCGCCGGCCACGCCACCGCCTCGTCCTCGGTCGGCCGCACCGCCGTGCACGGCCGCGCCCAGGCGTCCGCGCTCTACCTGATCGCCTACTACCTGGGCAACAGCCTCGGCGGCACCCTCGGCGCCGACGCGTACCACGCGGGCGGCTGGTCCGGCGCGGCCGCGGTCGGCCTGGTGGCGATGGTGCTCGCCTCCGGGGTCACGCTCTACGCGACCCGGCGGGCCGTGGTCGAGCGGCGCGCCCTCGCTACGGGCTGAAGCAGCACGCGCCCCGTCCGTCCGCCCCGACGGACGGGGCGCGGGAACGGACGGTCCGGTGCCGACCACCGCGGTTACGCTCCGGCCATGAGCATCGATCCGGCCACGTTCGCCCGATTGCGTGAGATCGCCGACCGGCTCCCGCAGGTACCGGGGATAGGGAAGGTGGAGATCGCCAACGGCGAGATCGTCATGATGATGCCGCCGGTCAGACGTCACGAGCTCGCGGTGCTCCGCATCGCCCGGCAACTCAACTCGCAGCTCCCCGAGACCCATCCCGGTCACGTGGCCCACCCCGGCGCCGACCTGGAGGACGCCGGACTGGGCCGCCTCCGCTGCCCGGACCTCATGGTCTTCGCGGAGTCGGCGCTGGAGCGGGAGGAGCCGTCGCTCCTCCCCCACGAGGTGCTGCTGGTCGTCGAGATCGTCTCGAAGTCCAACCCCGAGAACGACTACGAGGGCAAGGTGCGCGACTACGCCGCGATGGGCATCCCGCTCTACCTGCTCGTCGACCCGCGCAAGGGCACCGGCATCGTCCACGACCTGCCCGGCTACACCTCGCGCACCCCGTTCGCCTTCGGCGACACCGTGACGGTCGGCCCCTGGCGGATCGACACCTCCGGTCTGCTGACGTACGCCTGAGCCCCTGCGGCACGACGGGCGCGCCGCAGGGGCCGCACCGTCAGGCCGGGGTGCAGGTGAGGGCGGGGGTGCCCGGGGTGGACGCGGCGGAGACGAGGTAGCCGAAGGCCGTGGTGGCGCCGGCGGCGAGCGTGCCGTTCCACGCGGCGTTGCGGACGGTCGTCCCGTCGGCGGCGAGGGTGCCGCTCCACAGCTGGGTGATCTTCTCGCCGCCGCCGTAGGCGACGCCGACCGTCCACCCGGCGATCGGCGCCGAGCCGTTGTTGCGGACCGTCACCTCGCCCTGGCCGCCGCCCTGCCAGCTGCCGACGGGCTTGAAGGTGGCGGTGCAGCCGCCCATCGGCACGGTCGGGCTCGGCGTGGGCGAGGACGAAGGCGAGGGCGACGGCGACGGGGAGGTGGACGACGACGGGGACGGCGACGGCGAGGACGTGCCGCCGGCGAGCAGCCCGGCGAGCGCCGGGTACCAGCGGTCGGCCATCTTCACGTCGCCGGACGCGTTGGGGTGCACGCCGTCGTAGGTGTCGGTGGCGGTGCTGAATCCCGTCCACTGGTCGACGAGGACGACGGGCGACCGCGTGGTGCTGTGCTCGGCCGCCCAGCCGGGGATCGCCGCGTCGAGCGCCTCGGCCCGCTGGGCGCACTCGGCGCAGGTGCTGGGGTTCATCGGGATGATCTTGGCGACCAGCAGCTTGGTGTCGGGGTTGGCGGCCCGCATCTGGTCGAGCAGGGTGCTGTAGGCGGCGAGGATGGTCGCCGGGGCGATGTTGCTCCAGACGTCGTTCGTGCCGAAGTGCATGAGGACGATGTCGGGCCGGGCGGCGGCGAGCCAGGCCGGCAGCTGGTTCTGCGCGGCGACGTTGGTGACCAGGAAGCCGCCGTGGCCCTCGTTGTCGCCGTCGTACGACACCGAGCAGCCCTGCGGTCCGAGGGTGCCGACGAAGTCGATGTTCGTGTGGCCCGCGGCCTGGAGCTTGTTCCAGAGCAGGGCGCGCCAGCAGCCGGGCGAGCCGGTGATGGAGTCGCCGAGCGGCATGATCCGGACGGGGGCCGCGGCGGCGGCCGAGGCGGTGCCCGCGGGATGGGCGACGGCGAGGGCGAGGAGCAGGGACCATAAGACAAGGACGGCGCCGAGCACGTTCTTCTTCATCGATGACCTCCAGCAGGGTGGGCCGGTGGGAAGGGGTGCGCGCCGCCACGAATCCGTGGGAGCGCTCCCACTCACGGCTCCACGGCGGCGCGCACGCCTATGAACCCACCCCCGTCCGCGAACCGTCAAGACATGTGCACGACCACGGCCGGTCACGGCCGCGCCCCCGTACACCTGCCGGTGCACGGGGGCGCGGAGCGCGCGGGGTCAGGCGATGCGGTCGAGCACGATCGGGGCCGGCGTGAACGCCGTTCCGGCCGGCGCCACGCCGATGCCGTCCTTCAGCGCCTCGATCGCGTAGTCGAAGCGCTCGGGGGTGTCGGTGTGCAGGGTGAGCAGCGGCTGCCCGGCGGTCACGGTGTCGCCCGGCTTGGCGTGCATCTCGACGCCCGCGCCGGCCTGCACCGGGTCTTCCTTGCGGGCGCGGCCCGCGCCGAGGCGCCAGGCGCAGACGCCGACGGCGTACGCGTCGAGCTCGGTGAGCACGCCGGAGGCGGGCGCGGTGACCACGTGCTGCTCGCGGGCGACCGGCAGCGGGGCGTCCACGTCGCCGCCCTGGGCGCTGATCATGCGGCGCCAGTGGTCCATCGCGGATCCGTCGCGCAGGGCGTCGGCCGGGTCCTTGCCGCGCACGCCGGCCGCGTCGAGCATCTCGCGGGCGAGCGCCAGGGTGAGCTCGACGACGTCCGCCGGGCCGCCGCCGGCGAGCACCTCGACCGACTCCCGGACCTCCAGGGCGTTGCCCGCGGTGAGGCCGAGCGGGGTCGACATGTCGGTGAGCAGGGCCACGGTGTTGACGCCCGCGGCCTTGCCGAGGCCGACCATCGTGCGGGCGAGCTCCTGGGCGTCGGCGAGGTTCTTCATGAACGCGCCGGAGCCGACCTTGACGTCCAGGACGAGCGCGCCGGTGCCCTCGGCGATCTTCTTGGACATGATCGACGAGGCGATCAGCGGGATCGCCTCGACGGTGCCGGTGACGTCGCGCAGGGCGTAGAGCTTCTTGTCCGCGGGGGCGAGGCCGTCGCCCGCCGCGCAGATGACGGCTCCGGCGTCGCGCAGGGTCCGCATCATCTCGTCGTTGGAGAGCAGGGCGCGCCAGCCGGGGATCGACTCCAGCTTGTCGAGGGTGCCGCCGGTGTGGCCGAGGCCGCGGCCGGAGAGCTGCGGGACGGCGGCGCCGCAGGCGGCGACCAGCGGGGCGAGCGGCAGGGTGATCTTGTCGCCGACACCGCCGGTGGAGTGCTTGTCGGAGGTGGGCACGCCCAGGGCGGAGAAGTCCATGCGGACGCCCGAGCGGATCATCGCGTCCGTCCAGCGGCTGATCTCGCGGAGGTTCATGCCGTTCAGCAGGATCGCCATGGCCAGCGCCGACATCTGCTCGTCGGCGACCTCGCCGCGGGTGTAGGCGTCGATCACCCAGTCGATCTGGGAGTCGGTCAGTTCACCGCGGTCGCGCTTGGTCCGGATGACGGAGGGGGCGTCCATGGGATCTCCAAGAGGGTGTGGCAGGTGCGGGAGAGAAGCGAAGAGTGCCGCGGCGGGCCCTGGTCAGGGGCCCTCCGCGACACTCTACGCGCGTAACAAGAAGAGCTGCTAGAGCCGCTCCGGCCCGAAGGCGTCCGGCAGGACCTCGTCCATGGTCTTCACCCCGGACGGCAGGTCCACCAGCAGTCCGGGCCCGCCGTGCTCGTACAGCAGCTGCCGGCAGCGGCCGCACGGCATCAGCAGCTCGCCCGCACCGTCGCAGCAGGTGAAGGCCGTCAGCCGGCCGCCGCCGCCCGCGTGCAGCGCGGAGACCAGGCCGCACTCGGCGCACAGGCCGAGTCCGTACGAGGCGTTCTCCACGTTGCAGCCGGTGACGATCCGGCCGTCGTCGACCAGGGCCGCCGCCCCCACGGGGAACTTGCTGTACGGCGCGTAGGCCTGGGCCATGGCCGTCCGGGCGGCGGCCCGGAGCGCCTCCCAGTCGGGTGCGGGCGCGGTGGTCACTTGCCCTCGCCCTTGCGGTAGATCTGGCCGTCCGCCTTGGGCATCCGCAGCCGTTGCGCGGCGAGCGACAGCACGACGAGCGTGATGACGTACGGCGTCGCGACGATGAGCGGGCGCTCCACCGAGTCGGTGGTGGCGTACCAGAGGCCGAGGCCGCCGCCGACCACCAGGCTGATGACCGCGGTGGTGTACTTCCGGCGGTAGCCGTGCCACATGGCCAGCAGGCCCATGGCGATGGCCATGACGAGCAGCAGCACGTGCACGTTGTCGGCGTCGCGCAGCTGGAGGCTGTCGGTGAAGCCGAACAGGCCGGCGCCGACGGCGAGGCCGCCCGGCATCCAGTTGCCGAAGATCATCGCCGCGAGGCCGATGAAGCCGCGGCCCTGCGTCTGGCCGTCCTTGTAGAAGTGCGCCGCGACCAGCGAGAGGTACGCGCCGGCGAGACCGGCGAACGCGCCCGAGCAGATGACCGCGTAGTACTTGTACTTGTAGACGTTGACGCCCAGCGACTCGGCGGCCGTCGGGTTCTCGCCGCACGACCGCAGCCGCAGGCCGAAGACCGTGCGCCAGAGCAGGAAGTAGCTGGCGACGATCAGCACGGCGGCGATCACGATGACCACGGACAGGTTGGTGACCAGACCGCCGAGGATGCCGGCCACGTCGGACACCAGGAACCAGTGGTGGGTCTCGACGTCCTTGAGGAAGGTCGACAGCCCGGGGATCGTGATGCTCGGCAGCGAGTCGGCCGGGGGCGACTGGTTGGCCCCGGCGCCGTCGGCGACGTAGTCCTTGTAGTAGATCCGGTTGACGTAGGCGCAGATGCCGGGGATCAGCAGGTTGATGCCGACGCCGGAGACGATGTGGTCGACGCCGAAGGTCACGGTCACCAGGGCGTGCAGCAGACCGCCCAGCGCGCCGCCCGCCATGCCGGCCAGCAGGCCGGCCCACGGGTTGACCAGGAAGCCCACCCAGGCACCGCAGAAGGTGCCGGCGACCATCATGCCTTCGAGGCCGATGTTGACCACGCCGGCCCGCTCCGACCACAGACCGCCGAGACCGGCCATCGCGATCGGGACGGCGGAGCCGAGGGCGGCGCTGATCTGGCCCGACGCGGTCAGGCCGTGGTTGCCGGTCGCCGCACCGACGGCGGAGACCAGCACGAGGGCCCCGGCGATCAGCAGCAGCACGACCGGCCAGGTGATACGGGACTTCTTCGCGGGGGCGCCCGGCGTCTTCGGCCGGGCGGCGGTGGCGGTGCTCACGCGGCAACCTCCTTGTTGGCGGCGGCCGCGGCCTGCGCGGCGAGCTCGGCGCCGACCTTCTGCTGCTGGCGCTTCAGGCCGTAGCGGCGCACCAGCTCGTAGGCGACGACGACGCAGATGACGATGGTGCCCTGCATGACCTGGACGATCTCCTGGGGGTAGTCGCCCTGCAGCGGGAGCTGCGTGCCGGCGACGTCCAGGAAGGCGAAGAGCAGCGCCGAGAAGGCGATGCCGATCGGGCTGTTGCGGCCGAGCAGGGCGACGGAGATGCCGATGAAGCCCAGGTTGAGCTGGATGCTCTGACCGAAGTAGAAGGAGCTCTGCAACAGCTCCGGGATGCCGATCAGGCCGGCCAGTGCACCGGAGACCGCCATGCTGGTGATCACCATGCGCCGGACGTTGACGCCGGAGGCCTTGGCCGCGCTCTCGGAGCGGCCGGTGGCCCGCAGGTCGAAGCCGAAGCGGGTGCGGGTCAGGGTGAACTGGAACACCACGCCGATCAGCACCGCGACGAAGATGAAGCCCCAGAGCGTGCCGCCGGCCGTCTCGATCGAGAAGAAGTGGCTGGACTGCGAGATCGGTTCGGTCTGGATCGCGTTGGCGTTGGCGCTCTTCGACGGGGCGAACCGGCCCGGGATGAGGAGCAGGCCGACGACCGCCGTCGCGATGGCGTTCAGCATGATGGTCGAGATGACCTCGCTGACGCCGCGGTAGACCTTCAGCAGGCCGGCGATGCTCGCCCACAGACCGCCGACGACCATGGCGGTCACCAGCAGCAGCGGGATCTGCAGGATCGCCGGGAGGTCGACCTGGCTGCCGACGAACGCGGCGAAGAGCACACCGAGGCGGTACTGCCCCTCGACGCCGATGTTGAAGAGGTTCATCCGGAAGCCGAACGCGGCCGCGCAGCCGGCGATGTAGTACACCGTGGCGCGGTTCAGGGTCAGCACCTGGCCGTCCGAGGCGGTGCCGTACCGGATCATCACGTCCCAGGCGTCGAACGGGTCCTTGCCCGAGATCGCCAGCAGGGTCGAGCAGATCACCACGGACAGCAGTACGGCCAGTACGGGCGCGGCGAGGCCGAGAACGATCTTCTCGCCGTCGAAGCGGTCGGTGAACGAGCGCTTGGCGGGGGTGGGACTGGTCATGGGTTACTCCCCCGCCTGGTCGTCGTCGGCGGTGTCGGTGGGCTCGGCCTGGGCACCGGCGTTCCCGGCGGAGGCGTCCGGGACGTCCTCGGCCTGCCGGCCCTCGGCGGCGAGCGCCCGGTCCCCGGCGACGGCCCCGGGCTCGGACTCGATGTGGCCGCGGGCGGCACCGGTCATCGCGGTGCCGAGGTCCTCGGCGGTGACGGTGGCCGGGTCGGCGTCCGCGACCAGACGGCCGCGGTAGATCACCCGGATGGTGTCGGAGAGGCCGATCAGCTCGTCCAGGTCGGCGGAGATCAGCAGCACGGCGAGGCCCTCGCGCTGGGCGCCGCGGATCTGCTCCCAGATCTGGGCCTGGGCGCCGACGTCCACACCGCGGGTGGGGTGGGCGGCGACCAGGAGCTTGGGCTTGTGGCTCATCTCGCGGCCGATGATCAGCTTCTGCTGGTTGCCGCCGGAGAGGGAGGCCGCGGTGACCTCGATGCCGGGGGTGCGGACGTCGTACTCCTCGACGATCCGCTGGGTGTCCTTGCGGGCGCCCGCGGGGTCGAGCAGCACGCCCTTGGAGTTGGGCGGCTCGGTCACGTGGCCCAGGACGCGGTTCTCCCAGAGCGGCGCCTCCAGCAGCAGGCCGTGCCGGTGCCGGTCCTCGGGGATGTAGCCGATGCCGGCCTCGCGGCGGGCGCGGGTGAGCTGCCGGGTCACGTCGACGCCGTCGAGGCTGACGGCACCCCCGTCGAGCGGCAGCATGCCCATGATGGCCTCGACGAGCTCGGCCTGGCCGTTGCCCTCGACGCCGGCGATGCCGAGGATCTCGCCCTTGCGGATGCGCAGCGAGATGTCGTCGAGGACGACGCGCTCGATGCCCTCGGCGTCGGTCTTGGCGATGCGCAGGCCGTCGACGCGGAGCATCTCGGTGTCGGTGACGGTCGACTCGCGGCTCTCCGGGGAGGGCAGCTCGGCGCCGACCATGAGCTCGGCGAGCTGCCGGGCGGTGACGGTCTTCGGGTCGGCGTCGCCGACCGTGGTGCCGCGGCGGATGACGCTGATCGCGTCGGCGACCGCGAGCACCTCGTGCAGCTTGTGCGAGATGAAGATGACGGTGACGCCCTCCGCCTTCAGCTCCCGGAGGTTGCCGAAGAGCGCGTCCACCTCCTGCGGCACGAGGACGGCGGTGGGCTCGTCGAGGATCAGGGTGGTGGCGCCGCGGTAGAGGACCTTGAGGATCTCGACGCGCTGCCGGTCGGCGACGCCGAGGTCCTCGACCATGGCGTCCGGGCGCACGCCCAGGCCGTACTGGTCGGAGAGCTCCTGGATCTTCGCCTTGGCCTTCGCTCCTATGCCGTGGAGCTTCTCGCCGCCGAGAACGATGTTCTCCCAGACGGTGAGGTAGTCGGCGAGCATGAAGTGCTGGTGCACCATGCCGATGCCGAGGGCGATGGCGTCGGCGGGGGTGTTGAGCTGGACCTGCTTGCCGTTGACGGCGATGGTGCCCTCGTCCGGCTTCTGCATGCCGTAGAGGATCTTCATCAGGGTGGACTTGCCGGCGCCGTTCTCGCCCATGAGGGCGTGCACGGTGCCGCGTCGCACGGTGATGTCGATGTCGTGGTTGGCCACGACGCCGGGGAAGCGCTTGGTGATGCCGCGCAGTTCGACGGCCGGTGTCGCCGTCCCCGCGCTGGGGGTGCCGCCCTCGTCGAGGGCGGGGTCGGAAGCGGTGATGGCGAGCTCCTGTGGTCGTCGTGCGCACCGTTGCGCCGGAGTGCCGGTATCGGGGGTGGAACGGGTGAGGCCCGGCGGGGCGCGTCGTACGCGCCCCGCCGGGCCCTCCGGTGCTGTCGTCGGCCCCGGTGTCACCGCCGGGCAGTGGCGGTGCTCAGGGGCGCCGGATCAGCTCTCCGGGGTGGTGGGGATCTTGGTGGCGCCGGAGGTGATCTGCTGGGTGGCGGCGTCCAGCTTGGGCTGGATGTCCTTCAGGAACCCGCCGGTCTGCGAGAGCGAGACGCCCTCGGACTTGAGGTCGAAGTTCTTGACGCCGGTCAGCGGGTTGCCTTCCTTGTACGCCTTGATGTAGTCGAAGACCGCGACGTTCACGTTCTTGACCATCGAGGTGAGGATGCTCGCCTCGTACTTCTTCAGCGCGGGCTGCTTGGCCTGGTCGGAGTCGACGCCGATGGCCCACTTGCCCTTGCTGCCGGCGATGGCCTCGATGGCGCCGTTGCCGGAGGAGCCGGCCGCGCTGTAGATGACGTCCGCGCCCTTGTCGAGCTGGCCCAGGGCGGCTTCCTTGCCCTTGCCCGGGTCGTTGAAGCCGCTGAAGTCCGGCGGGGTGGTGAGGTACGTGGTCTCGACGACGATGCTCGGGTCGACGGACTTGGCGCCCGCCTTGTAGCCGGCCTCGAACTTCTTGATCAGCTCGGACTGCACGCCGCCGATGAAGCCGATGTGCTTGGCCTTGCTCTTGGAGGCGGCGGCGACACCGGCGAGGTACGAGCCCTCCTGCTCCGAGAAGGTCAGCGAGGTGACGTTCGACGGCTGCGTGTCGGACGCCGAGTCGATGATCGCGAACTTGACGTTCGGGTTGTCCTTGGCGACCTTCTCGACGGCGGCCTGGTAGACGAAGCCGACGGCGATGACCGGGTTGAAGCCGGCGCCGACCAGGGACTTGAGGCGGGCCTCCTTGTCGGCCTCGGCCTCACCGGTCTTGGCCTCGGCCTCGGTGACCTGGACACCCAGCTCGTCCTTGGCCTGGTCGAGGCCACGGGCGGCGGAGTCGTTGAACGACTGGTCGCCACGGCCGCCGATGTCGTAGGCCATGCCGACCTTGACGCCGGAGGCGCCGGAGGCGCCCGAGGCGCCGGGGGTGGGGTTGTCGGTGCTCTTTGCGCCGCAAGCGGCGAGCGAGGCAATGCTCAGGGAACCCGAGAGCACGACCGCGGCGAGCTTCAGTGAACGGCGCAAGGGAGTATCTCCTTCTCACACACCCGTATGGCGTGGTCGAGCGCCACCGTAACGCGCGTAGAACACGGTTGTGTTACGGGCTGCGGGGGCATTCGGGTTGTTACCAAAACGTGGTCATCCGCCCGGTCGGAGCCGGACGGACCGCCACCCTTCGTCCAACACGAAGTCACGGCCGGGGGTATCGGGTGTCCACCCTACGCCCGACCGGCCCCGGGGTACGGAAGCCGCGCCTTCCGGGGTCCGTTCGGACACGCCTGACACCCGCACGGCCCTGCCGTCCGCGGCGGGGCGGGTCAGACCCGGCCGTGTTCCAGGGCCAGCGCGCAGAAAAGCTCCACGCCGACGGCGATCGCCCGCTCGTCCACGTCGAACCGGCCCTGGTGGAGGTCGCGGACCCCCTTCTCGTGCGGCCCGCGGACCCCGAGCCGGGCCAGCGCGCCCGGCGCGTGCTCCAGGTACCAGGAGAAGTCCTCGCCGCCGAGGCTCTGCTCGGTGTCCTCGACCACCGGGCCGCCGCCGTCCGCGAAGCGCGCGGTCATCGCCCGCTCCAGCTGGGCGATCGAGACCTGCTCGTTGACCACCGGCGGCACCCCGCGGTGGTAGTCGAGGGTCCACTTCGCCCGGTGGGTCTCGGCGATCCGGGCGATGAGCTCGTCCAGCACCTCGGGCGCCTCCCGCCAGCCGTCCAGCTCCAGGCAGCGCACGGTGCCCTCCAGCTCGGCGTGCTGCGGGATGGCGTTGGGCGCGGAGCCGGCCGCGATCCGGCCGAAGACCAGGCTCACGCCCCAGCGCGGATCCATCCGGCGGCCGAGCGCGGCGGGCAGGTCGGCCGCCATCCGGGCGACCGCGGTGACGAGGTCGGTGGTCAGGTGCGGACGGGCGGTGTGGCCGCCGGGGCCGTCCAGGGCCAGCAGCAGCCGGTCGCACGCCGAGGTGATCGCGCCGACCTTCAGCCCGACCCGGCCGACCTCGACCTTCGGGTCGCAGTGCACCGCGAAGATCCGGCCGACGCCCTCCATGCCGCCCGCCTTGATCACGTCGAGCGCACCGCCCGGCATGACCTCCTCGGCGGGCTGGAAGATCAGCCGCACCGGCTGCCGCAGCTCTCCCGTCCGGGCGGCCTCCGCCAGCACCAGGGCGGTGCCCAGCACGACCGCGGTGTGCACGTCGTGCCCGCAGGCGTGCGCCCGCCCGGGCAGGGTCGAGCGGTACGGCACGTCGGTCTTCGCGTCGTCGATGGGCAGCGCGTCGATGTCGGCCCGGAAGGCCAGCACCGGCGTGCCCGCGGGGGTGCCCGGCGGCACGATGTCGACGGTCATCCCGGTGCCGCCCGGCAGCACCCGGGGCTGCAGCCCCGCCCCGGTCAGCCGCTCCCCCAGCAGCCGCGTCGTCCGGAACTCCTGCCGGCCCAGTTCGGGGTGCCGGTGGAGGTCACGGCGGAAGGCGATCAGCTCGGCCTCGTGGGCCCGTACGCGGGCGCGGAGGTCCGGGCCGGGGCGGACGGCGGTGGCGAGGGCGGCCCGATCGGCGGGCTGAGGATCGTTCACCTCAACAAGAGTAGGCCGGTGGAGGGGATTTGGCCCGCCTTCCCACGAAGTCGTGGCCCGATCGGTGCATGGCGGCCGTCCGACTGGGTATGACATTCCGATTCAGCCGCCTTCCCCGGTGGTCCCTGCCCAGTGCAACGACTCCTGCCCCCGGCGGACACGGCGGCCCGCTCCCGGCGACGCCGACACGCCGTCAGCGGCGCCCCCTCCCGGCACCCTCTCCCGGCACCTCCTCCCGGCGCGGCGCCGCACCGCCGGACGTGCCCGCGGGCCGCGTACGACCGGTTGAGATGATCGGAGCCGCAGACCGGACTTCTCCCTGGGAGTGGCAATGACCGAGCAGAAGGTGGCCGTCGTCACCGGCGCCAGCAGCGGGATCGGTGCCGCGACGGCACGACGCCTCGCCGCCGACGGATTCGACGTGGTGGTGACCGCACGCCGCACCGACCGGATCGAGGCGCTCGCCAAGGAGATCGGCGGCCGGGCCCACACCCTGGACGTCACCGACCGGGCCGCCGTCGACGCCTTCGCCGCCGGGATCGGCCGGGTCGACGTCCTGGTCAACAACGCCGGCGGGGCGATCGGCGCCGAGAGCGTGGAGCACGGCGACCCGGCCGACTGGCGGGCGATGTACGAGGTGAACGTCATCGGCGTGCTGCACGTGACGCAGGCGCTGCTGCCCGCGCTGCGCGCGACCGGCGACGGCACCGTGCTGGTGCTCTCCTCGACGGCGGCGTTCGCCGCGTACGAGGGCGGCGGCGGCTACGTCGCCGCCAAGCACGCCGCGCACAGCGTCGCGGCGACGCTGCGGCTGGAGCTGTGCGGCGAGCCCGTCCGGGTGATCGAGATCGCGCCCGGCATGGTGCGGTCCGAGGGCTTCGCGGTGACCCGCTTCCGCGGCGACGAGGACAAGGCGGCGGCGGTCTACGCGGGTGTCGCCGAGCCGCTGACCTCTGAGGACATCGCGGACACCGTCTCCTGGGCGGTCACCCGGCCGTCGCACGTCAACATCGACCTGCTCGTCGTCCGGCCGCGCGCCCAGGCCGCGAACCACAAGGTGCACCGCGAGCTCTGACCTGCCCGGTCACAGGGGAGGGAGCTGTCGAAAAGGTGTCAACGTCACAACTTGATAGCTCGTTCGAGTGAATTCCGCGCGCTCCCTCCCCAACTGATGAGTACTCAACTACCTTGATGGCGCTGCACGGGCGACATGTCCGACGCCCGGCTCGTCCCGCTTTGCCCCGGTACGTCGCGCAACCTCCCAGCACCTACCTTTCGTCTCTGGAGCATCCCCCCTTCCTGCCCTCACAAGGAGGATCCGCTGACCAGTGACATCCCATCGCAGCGCCTCGACGCCGCGACGGATCCGTCCCTGCTCGGGCTGCACCGCTTCAACGAGGCCGACACCGGCGCGGCCGAAGAAGCCCTGCTCGCCTGCTGCGGAAGCCATCGGTGGGCCCTGCGCCTCACGGCCCACCGGCCCTACCCCGACATAGAGTCCCTCCTGGCAGCCGCCAGCGAGGCGTCCTACGACCTCCGCCCCGCCGACCTCGCCGAGGCCCTGGCGGACGAGAGCTGGATGCCGCAGCCCCTGCTCGGCATGCGCGCGCCGGGCAGCCAGGCCGCGCACACCGCCCTCAGGGCCGCCCACGCCGCCTACGAGGCCAGGTTCGGCCACGTCTTCGTGGTCTGCCTGGAGGGGGTGGCGCCGGAGGAGATGCTCGACACCGTCCTCAGCTCCATCCGCACCCGGCTCGCCAACGACCGGGACGAGGAACGACTCGTCGCGGCCGACGAGCTCCGCCGGATCGCCCTGGTCCGGCTCTCGCACCTGGTCTCCCGGCACTCCGCGGAGGCCGCCGCCCACTAGGCACCTCCCGCCGGGCAGGATCCGAGCCCGCGCACCCCGACGCCCGCACCCGGCCCGGCCGCCCGGTGCGGGCATCGGCTTTCCCGCACACGCCCGCCTTCGCCCGGCGACCGGCGACCGGCGACCGGCGACCGGGAGCGACATCCGGTGACGCTCCGTGCCGGTTCCCCTCCGGATTAGGCCGTGCGTGCCTGATTGATCACACCTGCGCCCCCCGGAGGCCGGGGGGCACCGGGCGTCGATAGGATGCCAGCGGCCGGTGGACCGTACCCGGCCGGGCTGACCGACACCGAAGCCGGCCGAGCCCCCAATCGCTTCCGGAGGGTTTTCCGTGCCGGCTGGAACGCTGTACCGCGGCCGGGAAGGCATGTGGAGCTGGGTGGCTCACCGAGTCACCGGCGTCCTCATCTTCTTCTTCCTGTTCGCCCACGTCCTCGACACCGCACTCGTGCGCGTGTCCCCGCAGGCGTACGACACCGTCATCGAGACGTACAAGACGCCCCTCGTGAACCTGATGGAGTACGGCCTCACCGCCGCCATCCTGTTCCACGCACTGAACGGCCTGAGGGTCGTCGCCGTCGACTTCTGGTCGAAGGGCGCGAAGTACCAGAAGCAGATGCTCTGGTCCGTCGTCGGCGTCTGGGTCGTCCTGCTGGCAGGCGCCTTCTACCCCATCCTGCAGCACACTCTTCGCACGTGGTTCGGGTGATCCGCAATGGCTTCTGACACCACCGACCGTCTGGTCGTCCCGTCCGTGCACGCCCACACGGGCCAGGGCCTGGGCACCGGCAACCCCGCCGACGCGTTCGTCGTCGAGCCGGCCCGCACCCGCACCAAGCGGTCGCCGCGCCGCACCCGCACCAACTTCGAGATGCTCGCGTGGCTGTTCATGCGTCTCTCGGGCGTGGTGCTGGTCGTCCTGATCCTCGGCCACCTGCTGATCATGCTGGTGCTCGACGGCGGCGTCTCCAAGATCGGCTTCGCCTTCGTGGCCGGCCGCTGGGCCTCGCCGTTCTGGCAGGGCTGGGACCTGCTGATGCTGTGGCTCGCCATGCTCCACGGCTCCAACGGCATGCGAACCGTCATCAACGACTACGCCGAGAAGGACAGTACTCGTCTCTGGCTGAAGACCCTGATGGGCGTCGCCACGGTGTTCACCGTGCTGCTCGGCACCCTGGTGATCTTCACCTTCGACCCGAACATCTAGTCGGTATCGAACTCAAGGACGAGGCGACACATCCCCATGCAGATTCACCAGTACGACACCGTCATCGTCGGCGCCGGCGGCGCAGGCATGCGCGCGGCGATCGAGTCGACGCAGCGCAGCCGCACCGCGGTGCTGACCAAGCTCTACCCCACCCGGTCCCACACCGGCGCGGCCCAGGGCGGCATGTGCGCCGCCCTCGCCAACGTCGAGGAGGACAACTGGGAGTGGCACACCTTCGACACGGTCAAGGGCGGTGACTACCTGGTCGACCAGGACGCCGCCGAGATCATGTGCAAGGAGGCCATCGACGCCGTCCTCGACCTGGAGAAGATGGGTCTCCCCTTCTCCCGGACCGACCAGGGCCGCATCGACCAGCGCCGCTTCGGCGGTCACTCGCGCAACCACGGCGAGGCGCCCGTCCGCCGCTCGTGCTACGCGGCCGACCGCACCGGTCACATGATCCTCCAGACGCTGTTCCAGAACTGCGTCAAGCACGGTGTCGAGTTCTTCAACGAGTACTACGTCCTCGACCTGCTGATGAACGAGGGCAGGACCGCCGGCGTCGTCGCCTACGAGCTCGCCACCGGCGAGATCCACATCTTCCAGGCCAAGGCCGTGGTGTTCGCCTCCGGCGGCACCGGCAAGATGTTCAAGGTCACCTCGAACGCCCACACCCTCACCGGTGACGGCCAGGCCGTGGCGTACCGCCGGGGCCTGCCGCTGGAGGACATGGAGTTCTTCCAGTTCCACCCGACGGGCATCTGGCGCATGGGCATCCTCCTCACCGAGGGCGCCCGCGGCGAGGGCGGCATCCTCCGCAACAAGGACGGCGAGCGCTTCATGGAGCGCTACGCGCCCGTCATGAAGGACCTCGCCTCCCGCGACGTCTGTTCGCGCGCCATCTACAGCGAGATCCGCGAAGGCCGCGGCTGCGGCCCGGACGGCGACCACGTCTACCTGGACCTCACGCACCTCCCGCCGGAGCAGCTCGACGCCAAGCTGCCCGACATCACGGAGTTCGCGCGCACCTACCTCGGCATCGAGCCCTACACGGACCCGATCCCGATCCAGCCCACCGCGCACTACGGCATGGGCGGCATCCCGACCAACGTCGAGGGCGAGGTGCTGAGGAACAACACCGACGTCGTCCCCGGCCTGTACGCCGCCGGCGAGGTCGCCTGCGTCTCCGTGCACGGCGCCAACCGCCTGGGCACCAACTCGCTGCTGGACATCAACGTGTTCGGCCGCCGCGCGGGCCTCGCCGCCGCCGAGTACGCCGCGAACAACGAGTTCGTGCCGCTGCCGGAGAACGCCGAGGCGCTCGTCCAGAACCTGGTCGACGGCCTCCGCGAGTCGACCGGCACCGAGTCCGTCGCGCAGATCCGCAAGGAGCTGCAGGAGTCCATGGACGCCAACGCGTCCGTGTACCGCACCGGCGACACCCTCAAGCAGGCCGTCGCCGACATCGCCCTGCTGCGCGAGCGGTACAAGAGCGTCTCCATCCAGGACAAGGGCTCGCGGTTCAACACCGACCTGCTGGAGGCCGTCGAGCTGGGCAACCTGCTCGACCTGGCCGAGGTGCTGGTCGTCTCCGCGCTCGCCCGCGAGGAGTCGCGCGGCGGCCACTACCGCGAGGACTTCCCGACCCGCGACGACGTGAAGTTCATGCAGCACACCATGGCGTACCAGGAGGTTGCCGCGGACGGCACCACCTCGATCCGCCTCGACTACAAGCCGGTCGTGCAGACCCGCTACCAGCCGATGGAGCGTAAGTACTGATGAGCACTCCGACCGTGGAGAAGCACTCGGCCGCTCTCGACGCGGCAGAAGCGGGCGCCACCGCGCTGATCACCGTCACCCTCCGGATCCGCCGGTTCAACCCGGAGGAGCACCCGGACCCGGTGTGGGTCGACTACCAGCTGGAGATGGATCCGAAGGAGCGCGTCCTCGACGCCCTCAACAAGATCAAGTGGGAGCAGGACGGCACCCTGACCTACCGCCGTTCCTGTGCGCACGGCATCTGCGGCTCCGACGCGATGCGCATCAACGGCCGCAACCGGCTGGCCTGCAAGACCCTGATCAAGGACGTCAACCCCGAGAAGCCGATCACCGTCGAGGCCATCAAGGGCCTCGCGGTCCTCAAGGACCTGATCGTCGACATGGACCCGTTCTTCCAGGCGTACAAGGACGTCATGCCGTTCCTGATCACCAACGGGAACGACCCGACGCGTGAGCGCCTGCAGTCCCAGGAGGACCGCGAGCGGTTCGACGACACCACCAAGTGCATCCTGTGCGCCGCGTGCACGTCGTCCTGCCCGGTGTTCTGGAACGACGGCCAGTACTTCGGCCCGGCCGCGATCGTCAACGCGCACCGCTTCATCTTCGACTCGCGCGACGAGGGTGCGGAGCAGCGGCTGGAGATCCTCAACGACCGTGAGGGCGTGTGGCGCTGCCGCACCACCTTCAACTGCTCGGAGGCCTGCCCGCGCGGCATCGAGGTCACCAAGGCCATCGCCGAGGTGAAGCGCGCGCTGGTCACCCGTCGCTTCTGACGCTTCGGCAGCAACGCCCGAGGGCCCGTCCGGTACCGACCGGACGGGCCCTCGGGCGTTGTGCGGCTCAGGCCTCCGAGGCGGCGCCTGCGGCACCGGAACGGGCCCGCAGGCTGCGGACGCCGACGGCGCCGACCAGCACGCCCAGCAGCAGCGAGGTGACGGCGAGCACCAGGTGCACCCAGAAGAACGCGGTCGGCCGGGAGTGGTCACCGTCGAGGAACGCCTGCCCGCCGGAGTCCTTCCAGAGGTTCTTGACGAAGGTCGTCCAGATGATCAGGGACCACACGCCGAAGGCGGTGAGGAACCAGGAGGTACGGCGGCTGAGCGTCATCGGGCATTCCTTCGCGGACGTCGGGTGCTGCCCGTCCAGTATGCGCGGCCCGGGTGGGCGCACCCGTTCGGGGGGAGTTGGACGGTGGCCGGGCGGCGCGGCCCCGCGCCGCGGGTACGTTCCCCCCATGCTGATGACCCGTCACCTCGCGTCCCGGTGCACCGTCGCGGCCGCCGCCGGCCTGATCGGCCTCGCCCCGGCCGCCGCCGCGGCCCGTTCCCAGTCCGCCGGCGAGGTGGTGGGCGGCGAGCGGCTGGGCCGGTCCGGCGTGCAGGTCGCGCCGCAGTCGGGGGCTCCGGCCCTGCCGGGCGGCCTGTCCGGCCGTTCCTGGGTCGTCGCGGACGGCACCACCGGCGATGTCCTGGCCTCCTACAACGCGCACCTGCAGCTGCCGCCGGCGTCGACCCTGAAGATGCTGTTCGCCGACACGGTGCTGCCCAAGCTCGACCGCGGCACCGTGCACCGGGTCGCCCCCGAGGAGCTCACGGGGCTCGGCGCGGGCAGCAGCCTGGTGGGCATCAAGGAGGACCTCGACTACACGGTGGAGGACCTCTGGCGGGGCGTCTTCCTCAGTTCCGGCAACGACGCGGTGCGGGTGCTCGCCCACATGAACGGCGGGATCGACCGCACGGTCGCGCAGATGCAGGCCCGGGCGGAGTCCCTGCAGGCCCGCGACACGCAGGTGGTCACCCCGGACGGCTACGACCAGGACGGCCAGCTCTCCTCGGCGTACGACCTCACGCTGTTCGCCCGGGCCGGGCTGCGCAACGCGGACTTCCGGGCGTACTGCTCCACCGTCGACGCGCAGTTCCCCGGCGCGGTGGACCGGGACACCGGGCAGCGCGGCAGCTTCGGGATCGCCAACACCGACCGGCTGCTCGGCAAGTACGAGGGCCTCATCGGCGTGAAGAACGGCTACACCACGAACGCCGGCTCGACCTTCACCGGGGCGGCGGAGCGGGACGGCCGGCTGCTGATCGTCACCGTCATGCACCCCGCGACGTACCAGAAGGTGTACGACGAGACGGCGGCCCTGCTGGACTGGGGCTTCGCCGCGGCGGACCGGGTCTCGCCGGTGGGCGAGCTGGCCGAGGACACCTCGGCCGTGGCCGCACCACCGTCGGCGGCGGCGCAGCCCGCCCCGGTGCCGGACACGGCCGGGCCGGCGGCGCCCGGCCCGCAGCACTCCGTCCCGGCGGCCCCGCCGCAGCCCGCTCCGCCCGTGGCGGCCGGACCGGGGCGCGAGCCGGCCGGCCGGCGGGGCGGCGCGGCCGGACTGATCGCCGGCGGACTCTGTGCGGCCGCCGGGGTGATGGCGCTGCTGCGGCTGCGCCGGCGGCGGGCCGCCCGGCCTTCGCTGGGGCCGGCGCTGCGGCGGTGGCCGGGTACTGGAGGGTCGGTGCGTCGGCGCTGAGCACCCGGACGGTCCCGCCGCGGCGGGGCCGTCCGTCGGGGGAGGCCGCCGGAGGGCGCCGTCAGTGGGGCCCGCGGGCCCGGGCGGCGCGGAGCGCGCGGCGGGCGGCGCGGGTGGCGATGGGCGGCAGCACGTCGAGGGCGATGCGGCGGGCCGTGGAGCGGTGCGGCACGGTCCGGCCGGCCGCGGCCGCGCGGGCGGCGGGCTGCGGGCCGTCCCAGGCGAGCCGGTGGCAGGTGTGGCCGGCGATCATCTCGTCGTCCATCCGGAAGCCCTCGCCGCGCCAGTCGCGGGCGAGCAGGTCGGCCTGGACGGCCTCGGCGTCGCCCCAGGTGCCGTAGAACTTCTCCGGGGTGAGGCAGACCGGCTTGAGGCCGAGCACGAAGACCGCCTCCCAGACGGCGGCGGCCACGCCGGGGGTGTGGGCGGCGCGGTAGTCGTCGAGGGCGATCACGCCGTCCTTGGCGAGGACGTCGCGGGCCACGAGGATGTCGCCCGCGACGTGCTCGTAGAGGTGCGAGGCGTCGACGTGGACGAAGCGGCAGGAGCCGGCGGGGATGCGGCCGTCGGCGAGCACCGAGGTGGGTGCCTGGACGACGGTGGGCAGCTCGGGGTGGAACGCGAGGTAGTTGGCCTCGAAGGCGGTCCGGGTGAGGGTCCTGCGGTACGACATCGCCATCTCGGCCGAGTTGTCGTCGTCCGGCGCGTCGGAGTCGAAGAGGTCGCAGACGGTGAACCGCTCGCCGGGCCGCAGGTGGCTGCCGAGCAGGATGGCGCTGCGGCCGAGGTAGGCGCCGAGCTCCAGCAGGTCACCGGTGGTGCCGGCGGCGGTCTGGCGGTCCAGGAGCCAGCTGAAGACGTCCTGGTCAGCCTTCCAGAACCACCCCGGGACGTCGTCCGGCGTACGCGGGACGGGGGTGGCTGCGGCGGTGTCGACGCTGGTCACGAGGCGCTCCTGGGGGGCTGCGGAGAGGGGTTCACGGTGCGGAGCCACCGACGGCGGGGGTGTGCCGTCGCCCCTGCACCGGATGAGATCCGGATGAGAAGTAGGCGTGATCCTAGTCACAACCGATTGTGCCCGACAGAGCGCTGTCGTCACTTCTCGACGGACGCCTCGATCAGCCGCCTGCCCTGCTCACGGGTGCGCTCCCGGGCGGCGGCGGGGTGGTCCAGGGCCGTCCAGGCGGCGCAGTAGAGCAGGAGCCGGGCGACGAAGTCGATCCACAGAAGAAGGGCGACGGGTACGCCGAACGCGCCGTAGAGGCTCCGTCCGGCGACCGAGCCGAGGTACGAGGAGAGCAGCACCTTGAGGATCTCGAAGCCGACCGCGCCGATCAGCGCGCCCTCGGCGACGGCGCGCCGCCGCTGCCCGGTGATCCGCGGGAAGGGCGCCAGCAGGTAGGCGAAGAGGAGGAGGTCGGCGGCGACGGCGATGACGAAGCCGGCCAGCGTCAGCAGGACCCGGCCGGGCGCACCGGTCAGGCCGATCGCGTCGGCGAGCCGGCGGGCCAGGGTGGTGGCGCCCGCGGAGGCGGCGAGCGAGAGGAGGCAGACCACGCCGAGGCCGGCCAGGACGACGCAGTCCCAGGCCTTGCGCAGGACGGCGTTGCCGGGCACCTCGGGCAGCCGCCAGACGGTGCGGACCGCGCCGCGCATCGTCTCGACCCAGCCGAGGCCGGAGATCAGCAGCAGGACGCCGCTGATGACGCCGACGGTGGCGGCGTTGGCGACCAGGGAGTCGAGGTCGAGGGAGTCGGCGAGGCCGGCCGCCTGCTCCTCGATCTTCTTCTGGAGCTCGTCCACGCGGGCGTCGGTGAGTGTCGCGGCGGCGATCGCGAGCGCCACGGTGAGCAGCGGGAACAGCGCCAGGAAACCGAAGAACGTGACCGAGCCGGCCAGCCGGTTCCCCTGGGTGTCGGTGAAGAGCACGTACGCCCGCCAGGCGCGGCTCCGCATCAGGCGGGCCGCGATCGGCCCGATCACCGGGAGCCGGACGAGGAAATCCACGGGCAAGTCCCCCGTATCACCTGGAAGAGCGATGGACCGCTCCTGTATACCGCGGGGTCGGCGTCACGCCAGGGCGCCGCACGGCGCGGCGTCCGGGCGACCCCTGGGCGGCCCAGGGCGGCCGGCGGGACGTCAGGAGGCCGGGTCGGAGACCGTGTTCTCCTGGCGGGCCCGGTCGGGCTGCTGGGGCGGGGTGACGTCGCGGACGGCGGCCGGGGGGCGGACCCGCCGTGCGGCCCGGCCGGCGAGCTGGCGCGTCCGGGCGAGCGCACGGACGCTCTGGTAGGTGAGGTAGCGGCCGTGGCTGAGCAGTTCGGTACGGACGCCCTCGGCGCCGGCGGCCGGGCGGTAGCCGGCGGGGCGGAGCCGGGCGCAGTGCTCGGCGGCGCGGCGGAAGAACTCCCGGCGGTCGCCGGGCGGCACCCGGTCGGGCCGGCTGACGACCGTGTTGAGGTGGTGCACCATGCGGCCGAAGACCACGGGCCGCCAGCGGTCGAGGGCGGGGCGGCGGTCGAGGAAGGCGAAGACCAGGTCGTACTGGTCGAAGATGTCGAAGTGCTTGCGGCTGACGGTCGCGAGTATGTTGCCGCCCTGCTTGCGCTGGCGGTAGTGAAGGCCGACCAGGTCGAGCATGGTGATCCGGCCCGCGGCGAGCAGCGCCGGGAAGGTCCACGGCGTGTCCTCGTAGTACCCGGCGGGGAAGGTGAGGCCCTCGGCGTCGATCCAGTCCCGGCGGTAGGCCTTGTTCCAGACGACCATCAGCAGGTCGAGGAGGTCGGGGCGGTCGTCGAGGTCGAAGACGTCCGGGCCCGGGCGGGCGAAGACCGGGGCGGAGGCGGAGCGCACGACGCGGCCGTCCCAGTAGGTGCGGGCGTAGTCGTAGACGAGGACGTCCGGGTCGGCGCAGGCCGACAGGCGGGCCTCGACGGCCTCCAGCATGCCGGGCGTCAGGGTGTCGTCGCTGTCGAGGAAGATCACGTAGTCGCCGGTGGCGACGGCGAGGCCCGCGTTGCGGGCGCGGCCGAGGCCGACGTTGTCCACGAGGTGCAGCACGCGGACGCGCGGGTCGCGTTCGGCCACCGCGTCGAGGATCGCCGCGCAGCCGTCGGGCGAACGGTCGTCGACGGCGATCAGCTCGAAGTCCGCGCACGACTGTGCGAGCACCGAGTCGAGACACTCGGCCAGGTACTCCTCGACCTGGTACACGGGGACGATCACACTGAAGCGGGGCATTTGCAGCTCATTCTAAGGGGGCGCTCAGCCGACCGTGATCTCCGGACGTCAGGGGACCGGTGACCGGCGCTCGGCCAGCGGCAGACTAGCCGCCGCAGCCGGGAGAGCGCATCCCCCACCGGCCGCGGGCCGGAGCGGACGTGGTCGTACCATGCGGCCGGCACCGGACGGGCGCCCCGTGCCGGAGACCTGCGCGGGCGCGTCCCGCCCGCGCCCCGGGCAGCAGGGCGGGAAGGTGCGCGGCGCCCCGCCTCCCCGGGCCGCCGGACGCGCCTCCCGGCCCGCGGGAACGCCTCCCGCCGGTGCCGTTCCGCGTCGGAGCGGGACCGGGGGCGCGCGGGCGGCGGACGGTAGGATCTCCGTACATCTGTGCCGATTCACCCGCGGCCGGCGCCCCCGATGAAAGGCCCGCAACCCCGATGGCCCCTCGACTGTCCGTCGTCGTCCCGATCTACAACGTCGAGCGCTACCTCGAGGAATGCCTCGACTCCATCGCGGCCCAGACCTTCACGGACCTGGAGTGCGTGATGGTCGACGACGGCTCCAAGGACGGCAGCGCCGCGATCGCCGAGGCGTACGCCGCCAAGGACTCCCGCTTCCGGCTCGTCCGGCAGGAGAACAAGGGCCTCGGCGCGGCCCGCAACACCGGTTACCGCCACATCGCCGACGGCACGGAGTTCCTCGCGTTCGTCGACAGCGACGACACCCTGCCGCCCAGCGCGTACGAGCTGATGATCGGCACCCTCGACGAGACCGGCTCGGACTTCTGCACCGGCAACGTGCAGCGCTTCCGCGCCGTCGGCTACTACCAGTCGGGCGGGCACCGCAAGCCGTTCCGGGAGACCCGGCTGCGGACGCACATCACCGAGATCCCCAGCCTGGTCACCGACCGCACCGCCTGGAACAAGGTCTACCGGCGCAGCTTCTTCGACGGCGCGGGCGTCCTCTACCCCGAGGGCATCCTCTACGAGGACGCCCCCGTCAGCGTGCCGCACCACTACCTCGCCACCAGTGTCGACGTGCTCTCCGAGCCGATCTACCACTGGCGCGAGCGCGAGGTCGGCGAGATGTCGATCACGCAGATGAAGACCAACCCCAAGGGCCTCGTCGACCGGGTCACCTCGATGGAGCTCGTCCGGGCCTGGCTGCTGAAGCAGACCGACCCGAAGTTCAAGCGCTACCTGCGCACCTACGACGAGAACAACCTCGTCGAGGAGATCCCGATGTTCTTCTGGTCCGTCCTCGACGGCGACAAGCCGTACCGGGACGCCTACCAGGAGTGCGTGGGCCGGCTGCTGCGGGCCATCGGGCCGGAGCAGATCCGCAAGCTGCGGGCGCCGCTGCGGCTCAAGTACCACCTGACCCTGCAGGGCCGGATGGACGAGTTCGTCGAGCAGCTGAGCTTCGAGAAGGACAGCAACGGCGCCGCCCCGGCCCGCGGCCTGCTCCGCGCCTACGCCGACTACCCGTTCCTGCGCGGCGGCCGCAGGAGCGTGCCCGCCGACGTGCTGCGCCTCGACAACGCGCTCGTCATGCGCAGCCGCCTCTACGAGTCCGCGTGGGAGGACGGCCGGCTGCGGCTGACCGGGCACGCCTTCCCCGAGCACCTGGGCGTGGAGAACCGCTCCGACATGGTGCGGGTGCTGGTGCTGCGCGAGGCCAAGGGCCGCCGGGTGCTGGCCGTGCCCGCCAAGGCGCAGTTCGCCCCGGAGGCGACCGCCAGCTCCCCGCACGACCTGTACAGCTGCGACTGGGCGGGCTTCTCCGCCGTGATCGACCCGAAGCGGCTCAAGCACCGCGGCAACTGGCGCGAGGGCTCCTGGCGGGTGCTCGTGGCCGGTGTCGGCAAGGGCGGCGTGTACAAGGGCCGGATCTCCGGCGGCTGGAGCGACAGCGCCGAGTACCTGCCCACCCACTGGGTCGAGCAGGACGTCCGCGTCGTGCCGTGGCTCAAGGACAACCACGTCAACCTGCGCGTCGAGAAGGTGCGGGCGAGGGTCTCGGCCGTCACCGCCGAGCGGGGCCGCGTCACCCTCACCGGCCGGGCCGTCTCCGGCCTGGACCTCGCCGGGGCGCAGCTGCGGCTGCTGCACGTCGAGTCCGACCGCGACCTCCTCTTCCCGCTGGAGCTGACCGCGCCCGTCGGCCGTGAGGTGCCGTTCACCGCGACGTTCCCGGTGGCGGACCTGACCGCCGTCCGCGAGGCCTGGGACGCCCTCGACCCGCTCTCCGCCGAGCGCCTGCGCGACCGCTGGGACACCGAGCTGCGGCTCGCCGACGGCACCACCGTGCCCGTCGTCCTCGACGACCGCGAGCACCCCGAGCAGCTCGACCTGCCGATCGAGGCGGACACCCGGGCGCTGTACACGAAGGCCTCCCCCAGCGGGTACCTGCAGTTCAACGACCAGGTGCTGCAGCCCGTGATCGACGAGATCACCGCCGCCTCCGGCACCGAGGGCTTCCTGATCAGCGGCTCCTTCCCGCTCGCCGGCACGCACCGCTACGAGCTGGTGATCCGCCACAACTGGCGCGAGGAGGAGCACCGCTACCCGGTCGAGATCACCGACGGCCGGTTCCGCGCCGCCCTGCCGGCCGTCCCCACCGCCTCCTTCGCCGGCGACGTGCCGCTCGCCAAGGGCACCTGGGAGGTCTACTTCCGCCCGGACGGCGCCGACGCCGACGCGTTCTGGCCGACCGCGCTGCTCGCCACCGCGTGCCACACCGCGCTGCCGCTGGAGGTCGAGGCCCGCGGCAAGCGGATCACCCTGGAGCGCCGCGACTTCGACCGGCTCTCGCTGGAGTCGCACCAGGACCTCCTGCCGGAGGAGCGCAGCGGTTACGGCCAGCGCCGGCTCCGCAAGGGGTTCCCGGACCTCCAGTCCCGGCCGCTGACCGACACCGTGCTGTACATCGGCCCGCTCGGCAGCCGGTACGCGGACTCGGCCCGGGCGATCCACGAGGAGCTCGTGCGCCGCGGGGCTCCGCTGCGTCACCTGTGGACCTCCGAGGACATGCAGGCCGACCTCCCGCAGACCACGGAGCCGGTGCGCCAGTGGAGCCCGGAGTGGTTCGAGGCGCTCGCCACCGCGCGGTACGTGGTGACCGGCACGCACCTGCCGGAGTTCTTCACCCGCCGCGACGGCCAGACCGTGCTGCAGACCTGGCACGGCACGCCGCTGAAGCGGATCGGGCACGACTTCGAGAAGATCTGGTTCACCGACGCGGAGTACCTGAAGCACCTCGACCGGGAGGTGCCGCACTGGAGCCTGCTGGTCTCGCCGAACCGGTACTCCACGACCGCGCTGCGGCGTGCCTTCCGCTACGAGGGCGAGGTCGTCGAGTCCGGCTACCCGCGCAACGACGTGCTCTTCGCGGCCGACCGCGAGAAGACCGCGGAGCGGGTGCGCGAGCGCCTCGGCCTGCCCGAGGGCAAGAAGGTGGTGCTGTACGCGCCGACGTTCCGCGAGGACCGGCGGCGCCCGCAGGGCGGCTACCAGTTCGACCTGCGGCTCGACCTGGCCGCCGCCCGGGAGGCGCTCGGCGACGACCAGGTGCTGCTGGTCCGCACGCACGACATGGTGTGCGGGCAGGTCGCGGACGCCGGCAACGGCTACGTCTGGGACGTCTCCACCTACCCCGACGCGGCGGAGCTGCTGCTGGTCGCCGACGTCCTCGTCACCGACTACTCCTCGGTGATGTTCGACTTCGCGAACACCGGCCGGCCGATCCTCTTCTTCACGTACGACCTGGAGCACTACCGCGACAACCTGCGCGGTTTCAGCTTCGACTTCGAGGCCTCGGCGCCCGGTCCGCTGCTGGCCACCTCGGAGGCCCTGGTCGAGGCCCTCGGGCGGGTCGACCGGGTCACGGCGGAGCACGCCGACGCGTACGCCGCGTTCCGCGAGGTGTACGGCGACCTCGACGACGGCCGGGCCGCGGCGCGCGTCGCCGACGCGCTGCTGGGCTGAGCACGGCCGGCGGCCGGGGGCGGGTGATCCCCCCGGCCGCCGGTTCGGGCTCGACGCATCCGCTCCTCCCTGGGGAAATTCGCAGAAACTGCTGGTTGACCTGCGCGTCGGCAGCGGTGTGAGATGACATCCGCAGGTCCCGTCAGTGCCGTCGCCGCTCCCCCGGCCCTCCCCCAACCGACACGACGCGGGCCGCCGGCCCCACCCGGCCGCCAGTGTCTCGGAGAGCCGTCCCAGATGACCACGACCACCGCCGCGCCCGCCGAAGCCGCCACCGGCCCGGTCCAGGACGCGGAGCCCGACCTCTCCCCCGTCTTCGGCGCCCGCGCGCTCCGCTGGACGGACGCCGGCCTGGAGATCACCGGCTTCGCCCACCCCGGCGACCGGAGCACCGGCAGACTCGCCGCGGGGTTCACCTCGCTCGTCCTGGAGACGGGCGGACGCTCCCGCCCGCTGCGGGTCCGCACCCGGCAGGTGCACCTGCCGGAGGCGACCGACGAGAGCGGGCAGAGCCGCTTCAACCACGACTGGTCGGGCTTCACCGCCGTCGTGGACCCGCGGCGGCTGATGCGGCGCGGCGAGTGGCGCAACAGCACCTGGCGGGTCGGCGCCGTCCTGCGGGCGGGCCTCCGCCGCCACACGGGTCCGCTGGCCCCGCACTGGTGCGGGTCCGGCGAGTACCCGGTGCCGCAGTGGGTCGACCGGGACGTCCGGATCGTGCCCCACTTCACCGACCAGGGGCTGCGCCTGCGGGTCGAGAACGTGCGGGCGCGGATCACCTCCGCCGCCGTCACGGACGCCGTCCTGCGGTTCGGCGGCCGGGCCGCCGCCCTTCCGGCGGACAGCGTGCTGCGGGTCCGCCACCGGGGGTCGGGGGCCGAGCTGGTGCTCGCCACCGCCCTCGCCGACGGCGCGTTCACCGCGGACCTGCCCCTCGCCGGGCTCACCGGGGACGGCCGGGGCACCGAGGAGTCCGAGCACTGGGACACCGAGTTCCTGCTGCCCGACGGCAGCACCGTCCGGGCGGTGCTCGACGACCGGGAGGGTCCGCTCGCCGCGCTGCACGACCTGCCCGGCACCGGCCGTGTCCTGCAGGTCAAGCAGCTCTCCGACGGGTACCTGCAGCTGTGCGTGCAGCAGGGCGGCGTCCTGGTCGGGAGCGTCACCCCGGCCGAGGGCGGTTTCGACCTCGCGGTGCACGCGCTGCTCCCCGGCGACGGCCCGCTCGAACTCGTCCTGCGGCACGGGAACGGCACCGGTGAGGTCCGGCTGCCCGTCCCCCGGGCCGAGCGCGCCACCGTGCACCTGCCGGCCTCCGTCCGCGCGTCCGACGGCGTCCTGCACCCGCTCCGGCAGGGCGTGTGGGACCTGCGGCTGCGGCCCGCCGGCGACCCGCAGGGCGAGCAGTCGCTGATGCTCGCGCCCGCCGCGCTCGCCGGCCTGCCCGTCTCCGTCACGGCCGGCGGCGGCAAGCACGTCCTGCTGCAGCGCCGCTGGCACGACACCCTGGTCCTCGACTCCACCCCGGTGCTCGGCGCGGCCGAGCGCAGCGCGTACGCGCAGGAGCAGCTGCGGACGACCGGCTACCGGTCGGCCCGGGAGCGGCCGCTGCGCGACGCGGTGCTGTACGACGTCTTCGGCGGCCGCGGCTACGCGGACTCGCCGAAGGCCGTGCACGCCGAGCTGCTGCGGCGGGGTGCGCCGGTGGAGCACCTGTGGGTGGTCGACGACGCGCAGGCCGAGGTGCCGGCGGGTGCCATCGCGGTGCGGTCGCACAGCGCCGAGTGGTACGAGGCGCTGGCGACCTGCCGCTACCTGGTGGGCAACACGCACTTCCCGGACTTCCTGGAGCGCCGCGAGGGCCAGGTGGTCGTGCAGACCTGGCACGGCTCGCTGCTGAAGCGGATCGCCCACGACGTCGACAACGCCTGGCTGGCCGACCACGGCTACCTGGAGGCGCTCGCCCGGGAGGTGCCGCAGTGGAGCGTGCTGGTCTCGCCGAGCTCCTTCGCGACACCGGTGCTGCGGCGGGCGTTCCGCTACGAGGGCGAGGTGCTGGAGTCCGGCTACCCGCGCAACGACGTGCTCTCCGGCGGCCCGGGTGCGGACGCCGTCCGCCGGCGGCTCGGGGTGCCGGACGGCAAGCGGATCGTGCTGTACGCGCCGACCTGGCGGGAGGACCAGCAGCGCGCCAACGGCGACGGCTTCGAGCTGGGGCTGCGGCTCGACGTGGCGGCCGCGCGGGCCGCGCTCGGCGACGACCACGTGCTGCTGGTGCGGCCGCACGCGCACGTCCGGGAGCCGCTGCCGGGCGCCGGTGACGGGTTCCTCTTCGACGTCGGCGACTACCCGGACGTCCAGGAGCTGCTGCTGGCCGCGGACGTGCTGGTGACCGACTACTCGTCGATCATGTTCGACTTCGCGATCACCGGCCGGCCGATCCTGTTCTTCACGTACGACCTGGAGCACTACCGGGACACGCTGCGCGGCTTCTACTTCGACTTCGAGGCCGAGGCGCCGGGGCCGCTCGTCCCGACCTCGGAGGAGCTGGTGGCCGCGCTGCGCGACGTGGCCGGGCCGGGCCGGGTCACGGCGGCGTACGCGGAGGCGTACGCGCGGTTCCGGTCGGTCCACTGCCACCTGGACGACGGTGCCGCCGCCGCCCGCGTGGTGGACCGGATGCTCGCGCTCGGCTGAGCCCGCCCCGACACGGCCGGCCGCACGGGCGTCCCCGGGTTCCGGCCCGGGCACGCCCGTGGGGCGGCCCCCGCGGGACACGGACCGTCCCGTACGCCGACCCCACCGCACCCGATCAGGAGTTCGGGTCCACGGGTAGGGTGGGCCCACCTCCGTCCCGGCGAATCTAGGCAGACCGATGACCGCACTTCTCGACGGCTCCAGGGCCGAGGATTGGGACCACGCACGGCACGCACGGCGCGTGCCGGACCGCTGGCGGCTGCCGCTGGCCGTCGGGGTCGGGGTCCAGCTGGTGCTGCTGGTGTGGTGGGCCGCGTTCTCCCCGGGGCTGACCAGTTACGACTCCGCCGTGTACGTCTCCCAGGTGACGAGCGGGATCTGGACCTCGGACCACTCGGTGGCGTACAACGCGCTGGTGTGGCTGGCCGTGCACCTGCCGGGCCGGCTCGCGGTGCTGACGCTGGCCCAGACGGTGCTGGCGTCCTCGGCGCTGGCCTACACCTGCGTCGCGATGCGCGGGCTGGGCGCCCGGGGCCGGTGGACGGCGCCGATCGCGCTGGTCCTGGCCGTGGCACCGCCGACCGGTGCGTTCGTGGTCTACATCTGGAAGGACGTGCCGTTCACGCTGTGCGCCGTCCTGGTGTTCGCGGCGTCGGTGCGGCTGGTCGCCCGCAAGGCGGGCCGGGCGGACTGGTGGATCCTCACGGCGGCGCTGGTGGGCCTCGGCCTGTTCCGCAACAACGGCCTGGGCGTGGCGCTGATCGCCGGCCTGGCGCTGGCCGTCGCGATCCGCGGGCGGCGGGCGCGGCTCACCGTGCTGACGCTGTTCGCCGTCGGCGTGTCGCTGCTGTGCCAGCTGGTGGTCTACCCGGCGGTCGGGATCAAGCAGCCCGCGAAGAGCTCGGTGTACTCGCTGAACTACCACGACGTGGCGGTGGCGTACGCCGCCCAGCCCGCGCTCTTCAGCGCGGCCGACCGGCGGGTGATGGCGCAGGTCACCCCGCTGGAGGACTGGACGCGGGGCGGCAGCAACTGCTTCGTCTCCGACCAGCTGGTGCTGGCCTGGAACTTCGACCGGCCGGCCGCCGAGCGCGTCAACGACCGGCTGATGGCGATCTGGACGAAGGTCGCGAAGCAGCGCCCCGACCTGATCATGAACGCGCGGATCTGCCGCGGCCACATCGCGTGGGCGCCGTTCCCCGGCCCCGCCGAGAAGAACGCGTACACCTGGATCGGCGACCCGGCGCCGGCCCCGAAGGACCTGTACGGCGTCGCCGCGGCCGGCCAGCCGATGGCGTCCAACCCGAACCGCACCGCGGTGTACGCCCACCCGGTCTCGACCAAGCTGCGGCACGTCGCGGTGTTCTGGTACAACGCCGCCAAGGCCAGGCAGCTCGACTGGATCCTCTTCCGCGGCGCGACCTGGTGCTACCTCGGCTACGCGGCGATCGTGCTGTTCGCCCGCGGCCGCCGGCTGCGGTCGGCGTACGCGCTGGCCGGCGTCATGGTCGGCTTCCAGCTGACCGTGCTCGCGGCCAACCCGGCACCGCTGTACCGCTACATGGTGGCGCCGCTCTTCATCGCGCCGTTCTGCCTGGCGCTGATCCCGGCCCGCCGGTCGCGGGCCGGGGACCGTCGCGCCTGACCGGCCCGCCCCGGCGCGGCTACCCGCCGAACGCGTAGCCGCGCCAGGGCCGCCAGACCTCGTCCGGACCGAACCGGGAGAGCCCGAACCCGGGCACGGTGAACTCCGCCGAGAAGCCGCGGGCCTTCTCGTACGCCTCGTCGAGGACCTCCTCGGCGAGGTCGTGCGCGACGGTGACGTGCGGGTGGTACGGGAAGGCGAGCTCACGGGCCAGCGGCCCGGAACGGACCGCGGCCTCCAGCGCACGGCACTCCTGCGCACCGCCCTCCACCCTGACGAACACCACCGGCGAGACCGGCCGGAACGTGCCGCTGCCCCGGAGCAGCATCGGGAACGGCCGGTGCGCGGCCGCGACCTCCACCAGGTGCGCCTCGATCTCCGGCAGCAGCGCCGTCGGCACCCCGGTCGGCGGCAGCAGGGTCACGTGGGTGGGTATGGAACGGGCACGCGGGTCGCCGTGGGCCGCGCGGGCGTCCTGGATCTCCGTGCCGTACGGGTCCGGGACGGATATCGACACGCCGATGGTGACGGTCTCCGGGAGCTCCGTGAGCCCCGGGAGACCGCCGCCGTCGGGAACGGGTCCGGCCGTCTGCCGCATCAGCGCTTGGGCACCAGGAAGCCGATGCGGTCGTAGACCGTGGCGAGCGTCTCGGACGCCACCTCGCGGGCCTTCTCGGCGCCGAGGCCGAGCACCCGGTCGAGCTCCGCCGGGTCGTCCAGGTAACCCTGGGTGCGGGCCTGGAACGGCGTGACCCACTCGGTGAACAGCTCCGCCAGCTCGGTCTTGAGCGCGCCGTACATCCGGCCCTCGAAGTGCTCCACCAGCGCGTCGACCGACTGCCCGCTCAGCGCGGAGTGGATGCGCAGCAGGTTGGAGACGCCGGCCTTCTCCTCCTCGTCGTACGAGACGACGGTGCCGGTGTCGGTGACGGCGCTCTTGAACTTCTTCGCGCTGGCCCTGGGGTCGTCCAGCAGGTTGACCAGGCCCTTGGTGGAGGAGGCCGACTTGCTCATCTTGGCCGACGGGTCCTGGAGGTCCAGGATCTTGGCGGTCTCCTTGAGGATGTACGGCTTCGGCAGGGTGAACGTGGGCGCGTAGCGGCTGTTGAAGCGCTCCGCGAGGTCGCGGGTGAGCTCCAGGTGCTGGCGCTGGTCCTCGCCGACGGGCACGAGGTCGGCCTGGTAGAGGAGGATGTCGGCGATCTGGAGGATCGGGTAGGTGAAGAGGCCGACGGTGGTGCGGTCGCTGCCCTGCTTGGACGACTTGTCCTTGAACTGGGTCATCCGGGAGGCCTCGCCGAAGCCGGTCAGGCAGTTCATCACCCAGCCGAGCTGCGCGTGCTCGGGCACGTGGGACTGGACGAAGAGCGTGCAGCGCTCCGGGTCGAGGCCGGCGCCGAGCAGCTGGGCCGCGGAGACCCGGGTGTTCTGCCGGAGCTGCGCGGGGTCCTGCTCGACGGTGATCGCATGGAGGTCGACCACCATGTAGAAGGCGTCGTTGTCGTCCTGCAGGGCGACCCACTGCTGGACGGCACCGAGGTAGTTGCCGAGGTGGAACGAGCCCGAGGTGGGCTGGATCCCGGAGAGCACCCGGGGACGATCCTTGACCGGACCTGCGACCGCTGCGTTGACCATGCGGGCCATTGTTCCAGTTTCACCGACCACTCAGGAAACATCTTCCGCGTGAGCTTCGGCCGGTGTGACGGCACTCACCCGGATCCGCTCGATCCGGCGCCCGTCGAGCTTCGCCACGGTCAGCAGGACACCGTCGCCGGTGGCCACCTGGTCGCCCGGCTCGGGCAGCCGGCCGAGCTCGCGGACGAGGAAGCCGGCGACCGTCTCGTACGGGCCCTCGGGCAGCACGACGCCGGTCTCGCCGGTGAAGTCGGCGAGGTTGAGCAGGCCGTCGAGCTCCATGCCGCCGCCCGCGAGGCGGCGGGTGGCGGTGGTGTCGAGGGCGTCGTACTCGTCGCGGATCTCGCCGACGACCTCCTCGACGAGGTCCTCCAGGGTGACGATGCCCGCGGTGCCGCCGTACTCGTCGACGACGATGGCCAGGTGGTGGCCCTCGCGCCGCATCTCGCCCATCGCCTCCAGCACCCGTTTGGTGGCGGGCAGCAGCTTGACCGGGCGGGTCAGGTCGCGCACCCGCACGGCCTGCACGCCGCGCGCGCCGTAGAGGTCGCGGACGTGCACGAAGCCGGTCACCGCGTCGTACGAGCCCTCGACGACCGGGTAGCGGGAGTGCGGGGCGGAGTCGGTCTCCGGCCGGACCTCGGAGACGAGGCGCTCGGCGTCGAGGAAGGTCACCTCGGTGCGGGGCTTCATCACCTCGCGCAGCTGGCGCTCGCCCGCCGCGAAGACGTCGTTGATCAGCGCCCGCTCGTCGCTGCCGAGCTCGGTGTTGGCGGCGACCAGTCCGCGCAGCTCCTCGGAGCTCATCGAGCCGCGGCCGGCCGCCGGGTCGCCGCCGAACAGCCGGACCATGAGGTTGGTGGAGTGGCCGAGCAGCCAGATCACCGGCCGCAGCACCACCGACATGACGTCGACCACGGGTGCGGCGAGCACCGCGATGGAGTCGGCGCGCTGCAGGCCGATGCGCTTGGGGGTGAGCTCGCCGAGGACGAGGGAGGCGTAGCTGATGACCAGGGTGAGGCCGACCAGGGCGACGGCGTCGGCGACCCCCGCGGACAGGCCCAGGCCGACGAAGAGCGGTGCGACCTTGCCCGCGAGGGTGTCGGCGCCGAAGGCCGCGGAGAGGAACCCCATGCAGGTCACCCCGACCTGCACGGCCGCCAGGAAGCGGTTCGGGTCGGCGGCGAGGTGCGCGGCGCGGGCCGCCCGCCGGGTGCCGACGGATTCGAGGGCGCGGATCTGGCCCTCGCGGAGCGAGATCAGGGAGATCTCGGCGACGTTGAAGAGTCCGCCCAGCATGATGAAGACGAGGACGAGCGCGGCGTCCCCGAGAGTTTCTGCCACGGCCCGAGTGTAGAAGCCGTGACGACGCGGAACGGCCGGGCGCCCCGGGGGGCGTCCGGCCGTCGTTGCCGCTGCGGCGGCGCGGGTCGTGCGTCGGCTCAGATGAGGCCGAGCTCGGCGACCGCGTCGCGCTCCTCGGCGAGCTCCTGGACGGAGGCGTCGATGCGGGCGCGCGAGAAGTCGGAGAGCTCCAGGCCCTGGACGATCTCGAACGAGCCGTTCGCGGTGGTGACCGGGAACGAGGAGATCAGGCCCTCCGGCACGCCGTACGAGCCGTCGGAGACGATGCCCATGGACGTCCAGTCGCCGGCCGCGGTGCCGTTGACCCAGGTGTACACGTGGTCGATGGCGGCGTTGGCGGCCGACGCGGCGGAGGAGGCGCCGCGGACCTCGATGATCGCCGCACCGCGCTTGGCGACGGTCGGGATGAAGTCGTTCTCGACCCAGGCCTGGTCGGAGCCGGTGGCCTCGAAGCCGCTCTTGCCGGCGATCTCGGCCTGGAAGAGGTCGGGGTACTGGGTGGCGGAGTGGTTGCCCCAGATGGTGACCTTCTTGACGTCCTCGACGGTGACGCCGGCCTTCTTCGCCAGCTGCGCGACGGCACGGTTGTGGTCGAGGCGGGTCATCGCGGTGAAGCGCTCGGCCGGCACGTCGGGCGCGTTGCGCTGCGCGATGAGGGCGTTGGTGTTGGCCGGGTTGCCGACGACGAGCACCTTGATGTCGTCCGCGGCGTTGTCGTTGATGGCCTTGCCCTGGGGGCCGAAGATGCCGCCGTTGGCCTGCAGCAGGTCGCCGCGCTCCATGCCGGCGGTGCGCGGGCGGGCACCGACGAGGAGGCCGACGTTCGCGCCCTCGAAGGCGGTCGCGGCGGAGTCGGTGATGGTGATGTTGCGCAGCAGCGGGAAGGCGCAGTCGTCGAGCTCCATGGCGACGCCCTCGGCGGCCTTGAGGCCCTGCGGGATCTCCAGGAGGCGGAGGTTCACCGGCACGTCGGCGCCGAGCAGGTGGCCCGAGGCGATGCGGAAGAGCAGCGCGTAGCCGATCTGGCCGGCTGCTCCGGTGACGGTGACGTTGACGGGGGTGCGAGTCATTTCTACCTACTCCAGCAAATCGCCAGGTGCCCCAGGCACGTCGTCGGCGCACTGGAGCCGAGGATAATCTCTCGATATCGAGAGACCTGCGTCAGGTTATCGCAAAGGCAAGCGTATGCCTCCCGCCCGGACGTGGCTGATGCGTCACACAGCGTGCGACCCCCCGCGGCGGATGCCGCCGAGGGGCCGCGCGCGGCGGTGTCCGGCCGGCCCGCCCGGGCGTGGCGGCCGCCCGGGCGGGCCCGGTGCCGGCGGCCGCCACCGCACCGGGATCAGCGGCGCGGACGGCCCACCAGGCGCCCGATGTCGTCGACGACGCCCAGGTGCAGCCAGGGATCCGGCTGCGCGACCAGGGTCAGCAGCACGACCGCCCCGCCCAGGAACGCCAGCACCCCGACGTCGGTGAACCGGCTGCGCACGGCCAGCATCCCGACCTCCGGCAGGGCGAGCCGGAGCACCGCGGCCAGCAGGAGCGAGCTGCCGAGCACGAGCAGCCCGACCTTGAAGTCGCCGAACCGGGTGACGGCGATGCCGAGCCCGGCGACCGCCAGCACCAGCGATATCGGCCACTGCCGGACGGGCAGCGTGTGGCTGCGGCCGGCCGCGGCCGCCGAGCCCTCCGGCGGCAGCGTGCCGGTGGTCCTCGCCGGCCGCCGCCGGCTGCGCACGGCCCGTACCGGTCCCACCGGGATCAGCGGCCGGCGCGGCGCTCGGCCGCCACGACGATGTTGTTGAGCAGCATGGCGCGGGTCATCGGGCCCACCCCGCCGGGGTTGGGGGAGATCCAGCCGGCCACCTCGGCGACACCCGGGTGCACGTCGCCGACGATCTTGCCCTCGCTGCGGCTCACGCCGACGTCGAGCACGGCGGCGCCGGCCTTGACGTCCTCGGGCTTCACGAGGTGCGGCACGCCGGCGGCGGCCACCACGATGTCGGCCTTGCGCAGGTGGTAGGCGAGATCGCGGGTGCCGGTGTGGCACAGCGTCACGGTGGCGTTCTCGCTCTTGCGGGTGAGCAGCAGGCCGATCGAGCGGCCCACGGTGACACCGCGGCCGAGCACGACCACCTCGGCGCCGTCGATCTGCACGCCGTGGCGGCGCAGCAGCTCGACGATGCCGAGCGGGGTGCACGGCAGCGGGCCCTCGATGCCGAGGGCGAGGCGGCCGAGCGAGGTGGGGTGCAGGCCGTCGGCGTCCTTGTCCGGGTCCATCAGCTCCAGGACGGGGTTGGCGTCGAGCCCCTTGGGCAGCGGCAGCTGGACGATGTAGCCGGTGCAGGCCGGGTCGGCGTTGAGCTCGCGGACGACGTCCTCGACGTCCTGCTGGGTGGCGGTGGCGGGCAGTTCGCGCTGGATGGAGGCGATGCCGACCTCGGCGCAGTCCTTGTGCTTGCCGTTGACGTACCAGCGGCTGCCCGGGTCGTCGCCGACCAGGACGGTGCCGAGGCCGGGGAGGACGCCCCGCTCCTTGAGGGCCGCCACGCGGACGGCGAGTTCGGACTTGATCGCGGCCGCGGTGGCCTTGCCATCGAGAATCTGGGCAGTCATGGCTCCATTCTCCCGGATCGCCGCGGGCCGCCGCGCCGCGGGCCCGGGACCGGGCCGCGGGACCGCCCCCGGAGCGCGCCGGCAGCCGTACGCGCCGTCGTGCCCACCCGGGCGCCGTGGCTCCGCGCGCCGGTCGGCGCGGTGTCCGCCGGGCCCCCCGCACGGCCCCCCGCACGGGCCCGCGGAGGCCTCCGGGGCGCCGGACACGGAGCGTACGGATCGGGTTGCGGTTGCGCCACATTTGCGTCCGTGACCCGGGCGCGGCTGGACACCACGGCGTGGTAAGGCCACGATGTCCCGAGCAATCTCTGCGGCCCACGTCCTGGTGACAGGCCATCGGGGACCACGGGGGACGATCGTCGGGGGAACACCAAGTGAGCAATCCGTACCAGCCTGACCCGTACGGCGGTTACGGCCAGCAGCCGCAGCAGCCGTACGGGACGCCGCAGTACGGCGCACCGCAGTACCAGCACCCGCAGCAGCCGCAGCCGCAGCCGCAGCCGGGGTACGGCTACCCGCAGCAGCCGCAGCCGTACGTCCCGCCCGGGCCTGTGGTGATCCAGGCGAACTCGGCGGCCACCGCGTCCGTGGTGCTCGGCTTCATCGGCATCCTGACGTCGTGCTTCTACGGCGGCTTCCTCGGCCTGGTGGGCCTCGGCATCGGCATCGCCGGCCTGAACCGGTCGAACCGGACCGGGGTGGGCCGCAACGCGGCGGTCGGCGGGATCGTGCTGAACGTCCTCGCGGTGCTGACCTCCATCGGCTTCCTGGTCTTCTACCTCAGCGTCCCGACGACGTGAGCGTCCCTGCGCCCTCGCCCGCCGGTTCGCTGACGGCCCGTTGGCGGCGCACGGCCGACTCGGTGTCCGGCGGGCTGATGCGGGTGCTGCTGCGCGGTGCCGGCGGTGCGGCCGCGGCGGTGGCCGTGGCCCAGCTGCACGACGCCCACGACCCGGGGGTGCTCTGCCTGCTGCGGCGCTTCACCGGGATCCCCTGCCCGGCCTGCGGCAGCACGACCGTCTTCATCGAGGCCGGTCACGGCCACTGGGCGGCCTCGCTGGCCGCGAACCCGGTGACCGTCGCCGCGGCGGTGGCGCTGCTCTTCGCGCCGCTCGGTCCGGGCCGCTGGTGGTGGGGCCTGTCGACCGGCCGCCGCAACGCGCTGATCGGCACGGCCTTAGTGCTGGCCTGGACGTGGCAGTTGAACCGCCTCGGCATCTCGCGTCCATGAACTTCGCGGTACCCGACGGGAATTGATCCCCGCAGTGTCGGGGCCGTCCGCTAGTGTCCCACCCGGTCGGCGCGACCTCCTTGCCCGTCCGCAGGTTTTCTCCGCTGTCCGTCCCACACCCTTCCTGCCCGGAGGCACCGATGAGTTACCCGCCCGACCCGAACAACCCTTACGGCCAGCAGCCCCCGCCGCCCGGCTACGGCTACCCGCAGCAGCCCCCGCCGCCCGCGCCGGGCTACGGCTACCCGCAGCAGCCCCCGGCCCCCGGCTACGGCTACCCGCAGCAGCAGCCGGCCCCCGGCTACGGCGACGGCGGCTACGGCATCCCGCAGCAGCCGGGCTACGGCCACGGCGCCCAGGTGCAGCAGTTCTACGCGGGCTGGGGTTCGCGGGTCGCGGCGTACATCGTCGACTACCTGATCGTCGGCGTGCCGACCGGCATCCTCTACGGCATCGGCGTGGGCGTCGGCGCGGAGCAGGCCACCTGCACCAGCGACCCGGACACCTTCGCCTACAGCTGCACCGGCGGCGGCATCTCCGGCCTCGGTCTGGCCATCATGGGCATCGGCTGGCTCATCGCCATCGCGGGCGCCCTGTGGCTGATCCACCAGGAGGGCACCACCGGCCAGACCCCCGGCAAGAAGATGGTCAACATCCGGGTGCTGCGCGAGGCCGACGGCCAGCCGCTGGGCTTCGGCATGGCCTTCGTCCGCAAGCTGTGCCACGTCGTCGACGGCTTCTGCTGCCTCGGCTACCTGTGGCCGCTCTGGGACGCCAAGAAGCAGACCTTCGCCGACAAGATCATGAGCTCGGTGGTCGTGAAGTCGCAGTGACCTGCTGACGCATGACGCGCGGAAGGCCCGCACCGGACGGTGCGGGCCTTCCGCGTCCCGGTCCCGGAGGCCTCAGGGCCTCCGGGACCGGGACTCCCGGCTCAGTGGAAGAAGTGCCGGGTGCCGGTCAGGTACATCGTGACGCCGGCCTTCGCGGCCGCCGCGACGACCTCCTCGTCGCGGATCGAACCGCCGGGCTGCACCACGGCCCTGACGCCGGCGGCGACCAGGATCTCCAGGCCGTCCGCGAACGGGAAGAACGCGTCGGACGCGGCGTACGCGCCCCGGGCGCGCTCGCCGGCCCGCTCGACCGCGAGCTTGCAGGAGTCGACGCGGTTGACCTGACCCATGCCGACGCCGACCGAGGCGCCGTCCCTGGCGAGCAGGATCGCGTTGGACTTGACGGCCCGGCAGGCCCGCCAGGCGAACGACAGCTCGGCGAGCTCGGCGGCGGTGAGCGCCTCGCCGGTCGCGAGGGTCCACGTCGACGGGTCGTCGCCGTCGGCGTCCACCCGGTCGACCTGCTGCAGCAGGACGCCGCCGCTGATCCGGCGGACCTCCAGGCCGTCGCCGGGGGCGTCGGCGGCGCGCAGCACGCGGAGGTTCTTCTTCTTGGTGAGGACCTCCAGGGCGCCGTCCTCGTAGCCGGGGGCGACGACGACCTCGGTGAAGATCGGGGCGATCTGCTCGGCGAGCTCGACGCTCACCGGCCGGTTGACGGCGATAACGCCGCCGTACGCGGAGACCGGGTCGCAGGCGTGGGCCTTGCGGTGCGCCTCGGCGACGTCCGCACCGACCGCGATGCCGCACGGGTTGGCGTGCTTGATGATCGCGACGGCCGGGCCGTCGTGGTCGTAGGCGGCGCGGCGGGCGGCGTCGGTGTCCATGTAGTTGTTGTAGGACATCTCCTTGCCGTGCAGCTGCTCGGCGCCCGCGAGGCCGCCGGTGCCGTCGACGTACAGCGCGGCCGCCTGGTGCGGGTTCTCGCCGTAGCGGAGCACGTTCTGGCGCTCCCAGGTGCCGCCGAGGAACGCCGGGAAGGCCTCCTCCGCCTCGGTGTAGCCGGACTCCTCGAACCAGGAGGCCACGGCGACGTCGTAGGCGGCGGTGTGCGCGAACGCGGCACCGGCCAGGCGCTTGCGGGTCAGCAGGTCGAAGCCGCCGCCCTTGACCGCGCTCAGCACGTCGTCGTAGCGGGCCGGGTCGACGACCACGGCGACCGAGGGGTGGTTCTTGGCCGCGGCGCGGACCATCGACGGGCCGCCGATGTCGATCTGCTCGACGCACTCGTCGGGAGTGGCGCCGGAGGCGACGGTGGCCTTGAACGGGTAGAGGTTCACCACGACGAGGTCGAACGGCTCGACGCCGAGCTCGGCCAGCTGGGCGCGGTGCGATTCGAGGCGCAGGTCGGCGAGGACGCCGGCGTGCACGCGCGGGTGGAGGGTCTTCACCCGCCCGTCCAGGCACTCCGGGAAGCCGGTGAGCTCGGAGACCTCGGTGACCGGCACGCCGGCCGCGGCGATCCGGCCCGCGGTGGAGCCGGTGGAGACGATGGTGACCCCGGCGGCGTGCAGGCCCTGGGCCAGCTCCTCCAGTCCGGTCTTGTCGTAGACGCTGATCAGCGCACGGCGGATCGGGCGTACGTTCTCAGAGACGGGGGGCGTGGTGCTGGAGGCGGCGCTCATGCCGGGATCCATACCTTTCGGTCTTCGATGCGGTGACCTTCGCGGGCCAGCCGGCCCACGACCTCGACGAGCAGCGTGCGCTCGACAGTCTTGATGCGCTCGTGGAGCGCTTCGCCGCCATCGGCGTGGTCGGCGTCGAGGACCTCCACGACGCCCTGCGCGATGATCGGCCCGGTGTCCACCCCGGAGTCGACCAGGTGGACGGTGCAGCCGGTGACCTTCACGCCGTAGGCAAGGGCGTCCGGCACGCCGTGCGCACCCGGGAACGCGGGCAGCAGCGCGGGGTGGGTGTTGACGGTGCGGCCCGCGAACGCGGCGACGAACGCGGGGCCGAGGATCTTCATGAAGCCGGCCGTGACGACGAGGTCGGGCCCGTACCCGGCGACCGAGGCGGTCAGCGCGGTGTCCCAGGCGGCCCGGTCGGGGTGGTCGGCGATGCGCTGCACGAAGGTCGGGATGCCCGCGGCCTCGGCGCGCTTCAGGCCGGCGATGTCCGCGCGGTCGGCACCGACGGCCACGATCACGGCGCCGTACGCAGGATCGGCCGCCGCGTCGATCAGGGCCTGGAGGTTGGTGCCGGAGCCGGAGACCAGCACCACGAGGCGGGCCGGTCCGGGCGTGCGCGGCGGGAAGACTTGGGCGGAAGCGGCGGCCACTGCGCGATTCTCCGTACGTCGTGCGCCCGCTGGTACGTCCACCGTCGGTGGGGCCACTACGGGCGGCGGCAGGTCGAGCCGGGGCGGACCCCCGGGGTGTGCCGCTGCGCTGCGGGGGCCCGGGAACCGATGTGAGCTGCTGACCGTCACCACGATAACGGCTGGTCGGAGGCGCTTCGTAACCGCGGGGCCACGCTACGCGCGTAGTTGAGATCGGGATCTCGCCTGCGCGCACCGCACCCGCCCCGCCGGCCCGAGGACCGCACACGGCAGGGCGCCTCCCGGCGCGGAACCGCCTGCGGGATCATTGGAGGCGCAGGCCCGCTCCGGCGCGGCCCCACGCCCCCGGACGAGAAGGAATGGCCGACACCATGAGCAGCGGAGACGACACCGGCGAGCGCAACCCGTTCGCGCCGCCGCCCGCGGACGCCCCCGACCGGCCGTGGCGGCCCCGCACCCCGCAGCAGCCCCCGCAGCCCCCGGCGGACGGGCCGGGCGACGACGGCGACGAGCACCCCCAGGTGCCGCCCCCGCACCCGTGGGGCCCCGGCTACCGCGGCGGCTGGTCCGAGCCGCAGCCGCCCCGCTACGACCCCACCGATCCCGTGCAGCGGCGGGCCCGGCACGCCCTCAGCGCGGGCATGGCCGGGCTCTTCTGCGCCATCCTCGGCCTGCAGTACGTCGCCCTGCTGCTCGGCGCACTGGCCCTCTACTGGGGAATCTCGGCGCTGCGGTCGGACCGCTCCCCCGCGGCCCCGCAGGACGCACCGCCGGCCGGCAACGCCACGGTCAACCCGCACGGCATCGGCAGCGCCCCGCTCGGCGGCCTGCCCCGGGCCCAGCCCTCCCGTCCGCAGGTGCCGGCGGCCCTCGGCGGCCTGCTGACCGGCGGGGTCGCGCTGGTCTTCACCCTGGGCGTGTTCGGCGCCCAGCTCTACTACCACGACTACGTGACCTGCCGTCAGGACGCCCTGACCACCGAGGCCGCGCAGAACTGCGGCGAGCTCGCCCCGGACATCGTCGTGCAGTTCCTCGGCCCCGCCGCGGGCTGAGCGGGCCGCGCTCAGTCCTCCGCCGCGTCCCCCGCCGACCGGGGGTCGCGGCGCCACGACGGCACGGCCGTGGCGAGCCGGGCGACGGCGGCGTGCAGGCCCGCCCGCAGGTGCGCCGTGGCGGTGCGCAGCCGTACGGCGGCCGCCCCGCGGCCGCGCCACGGACGCCCCCCGGAGGCGGTGACGGCGGACGGTGCCGGCCCGGCGGCCCGGGGGCCGAGGGCGTCCGGACCCGCGCCGGCCGTCCGGAGGAGCAGCCCGCGGGCGATCAGCGCGCCCGGCAGGACGACGGCCGCGCACCAGCCCGCCGCGGCGAGGGCCGTCTGCCACGCCACCGGGCCGAGCACGGACATCCGGCCCGGCGCCAGCGCACCGCCCGCCAGCCACGCGGCCGTGCCGGCCGCCGCGCCGGCGCCGAGCGCCGACGCCAGCGCGGCGACGGCGGTACCGCCGGGGCGCCAGACCCGGCCGGTCGTCCGGCCCGCTGCCGCCCGTCCGAGGAGCAGGGCGGGCACCGCCCCGGCCGCCAGCGGGAGCAGCCCCACGGCGAGCTCCCAGCCGGGGCCCGCCGGACCGCCCGGCACGAGCTCGAACAGCGGGAACTCCGGCAGCGCACCCAGCCGGGTGCCGAACGGCGAGACGGCCGTGCCGGTGCCGACGGCGAAGCCCGGCCCCAGCGCGAAGGCGGCCGCCCACACCAGGGCGTTCGGCAGCAGCAGGGTGCAGGCGAGCAGCAGGCCCAGCACCCCCGCGACGCGGTCGGCCAGCCCGTCGGCGGAGTGCCCCGCGTCGCCGGCCAGGACGGCGGCCGTGAGCAGGGTTCCGGCGGCGGCCACGAGCCCGGCCAGCCAGGCGGCCGCGGTACGCCCCGCGGCGGCGGCCGCCCCGCGCGGCGGGGCCCAGGCCGGGAACCGTTCGGCGAGCGTCCGCGGCAGCGCCGGGACCGGTGCGCCGTGCACGCTGCAGAACCCCCAGCCGAGGGACGCCGCCACGACCACGGCGGCCGCGACGAGGCCGGGCAGCGGGTCGGCCCGCAGCACCGCGTCGGCGCGGCCGCACTCGGCGGCGGCCAGCGCGGCCACCGCGAGGTACCCGGCGCCCAGCGGCAGCAGCGCCCGCGGCATGCCGGTGCCCCGCGGGGTGCGCGCGGCCGCCCGGGCACCGGCCCGGCGCAGCAGCAGCACGCTCACGGCGGTGAGCAGCAGCGGGGTGACGGTCACCGGTGCACCGGCAGCGCCCCGGGTGAGCGGCGCGCCGTGGCCGAGCAGCCAGACGGCGCAGGACAGCCGGAGCGCCCCGCGGGCGGTGACATCCCCGTACGGGGTGAGCACCCAGAGTCCGAGGACGGGGACGGCGATCACCGAGAGGGCCGACAGTGCCGTCCGGGCTCCGGTCAGGACCTCCACGACGACCGAACGGCTGCCCAGGTCGCCCGGCAGGCCCAGGAGCGGCCGGCCCATCAACTGCGTCATGGGCCACATGCTCCCAAGATCACCCGTTGTGCCCCGTGAAGCGGCATACCTTCGCCGTGTCCCGGATTATCACTTCATGTGCCTTTTCAGATTCTGCAGCCACCCTGAGGCCCTCAGGTGACCGCACCGTCGAAGGCCCACCGCGCCGAGGAGGAGCCCGCCGGGGAGCCGGCCCGGGGCCCCTCCCGTCAGGCACGCGACGACGCCGCCCGCCTGCTCGCGCGCCTCACCCGGCGCGAGGCCCAGGTGCTCGCCCGGTTCACGGCCGGCGACGACACCCGTGCCGCGGCCGCCGCCCTCGGCATCGCCCCCGCCACCGTCCGGAACCACCTCCAGCGGGCGATGCGCAAGCTCGGCGTCGAGTCCCGGGAGGACGCCGTCCGCCTGTCCGCGCTGCTCGCCGCACCCGGGGCGGCACCCGCGGCGGCACCCGGGGAGGACGCCGTACCGGACGGCCGGGCGGACCCGGCCGGGGAGCCGGAGGCCGCCGTCGAGCCGGAGGCCAGGGAGCCGGAGGCCGCTGCCGCCCCCGACCGCCCGGAAGCTCCGGCCGTACCGGCGCCGCCGGCCGCACCGGAACCTCCCGGCACGGCCGCCGCCGTCCCCGACTTCGCGGTCTTCAGCGCCGCCGTGCACACCCGTCTGGTCCAGCAGACGTACCTGCTGACCGGGTCTCCGCAGCGGGCCTCCCGCATCGTCCGGGCGGTGCTCGGCGACGCGGCGCTGCAGTGGGACGAGGTCTCCGCCCTGCCCGACCCGGAGGGGCAGGTGCGCGCCGCGGCGTTCGAGGCCGCGCTGTCGCCGTGGCACCGCGGCCGGTCGCGGCCGACCGGCCCGGACGCCGCCCTGCTGGCCGCCCTCGGACGGCTCTCCCGGCCGCAGCGCCGGGCGGTCGTCCTGCACGACGCGGTGGGCCTGCCGGCCCCCGTCCTGGCCGCCGAGGCGGAGTCCACGACCGCGGCGGCCGAGCGGCGGGTGCTGGCGGCCCGGGCCGAGCTCGCCCGGACGGTGCCGCAGGTGGTCGGCGCCGACCCGCTCGCCCCGGACTTCGGACCCGGGCTCGGCTCCCTCCTGCACGACGCGGCGGTGCGGGCCTGCCCGCCCGTGCCCGCGCCCGCGCCGGGCCGCCTGGTGTCCGACGCCCTGCGCCGCACCCGGACGACCACCGTCGCGGCGGGCCTGCTGGTGCTCGCCGTGGGCGGCGCGGTGATCGCCACCCTGGTGACGGCCGGCGGCTCGCCCGCGCCCGCGCGGGCCCCGCAGGTGGCGGTGGCCCCGCCGCCGCAGGTCTGCTCCTCGGCGGGCACCGGCAGCGCCGGCCCCGCCCTGCCGGGGCGCACCGCCGGGCTGCGGAGCCCCTGGTGCAGCCCGGTGCCGCCGGAACAGCAGGCCGCACCGCCCGCGGCGCGGGACGGGCAGGACGGGGACGGCGGGTAGAGCACGGACGGTGCCCGGGGCCCGGGTGCCGGTGCCGGTCCCGGGAACGCCCGAGGGCGCCACGGACGGGATCGTCCGTGGCACCCTCGGGCGTGCTGTCGGCCGGGCTGCCCTACTGGGCGGCCGCGAAGAGCTCGCGGGCCAGGCGGGCGGTCTCGGACGGCGTCTTGCCGACCTTGACGCCGGCGGCCTCCAGGGCCTCCTTCTTCGCCTGGGCGGTGCCGGAGGAGCCGGAGACGATGGCACCGGCGTGGCCCATGGTCTTGCCCTCGGGCGCGGTGAAGCCCGCGACGTAGCCGACGACCGGCTTGGTGACGTGCTCGGCGATGAAGGCCGCGGCACGCTCCTCGGCGTCGCCGCCGATCTCACCGATCATCACGATGACCTCGGTCTCCGGGTCCTCCTGGAACGCCTTGAGGGCGTCGATGTGGGTGGTGCCGATGACGGGGTCGCCACCGATGCCCACGGCCGAGGAGAAGCCCAGGTCGCGCAGCTCGTACATGAGCTGGTAGGTCAGCGTGCCGGACTTCGAGACCAGGCCGATCTTGCCGGGGCCGGTGATGTCGGCGGGGATGATGCCCGCGTTCGACTGTCCGGGGGAGATCAGGCCGGGGCAGTTCGGGCCGATGATCTGGGTCTTGGAGCCCTTGGCACCGGCGTACGCCCAGAAGGCGGCCGAGTCGTGGACCGGCACACCCTCGGTGATGACGACCGCGAGGCCGATCTCGGCGTCGATCGCCTCGACGACGGCGTCCTTGGTGAACTTCGGCGGCACGAAGATGACGGTGACGTCGGCACCGGTCTTCTCGATGGCCTCGGCGACGGAGCCGAAGACGGGCACCTCGGTGCCGTCGACGTCCACCGTGGTGCCGGCCTTGCGCGGGTTGACGCCGCCGACGATCTGGGTGCCCGAGGCCAGCATGCGGCGGGTGTGCTTCATGCCCTCGGAGCCGGTCATGCCCTGGACGATGACCTTGCTGTCCTTGGTAAGGAAGATAGCCATGGTGTGAGTCCCCTTCCTTACTTCGCGTTGGCCAGCTCGGCGGCGCGGTCGGCCGCACCGTCCATGGTGTCCACCTGCTGAACCAGCGGGTGGTTGGCGTCGGTCAGGATCTTGCGACCCAGCTCGGCGTTGTTGCCGTCCAGACGGACGACGAGCGGCTTGGTGACCGCCTCGCCCTTCTCCTCAAGGAGGGCCAGGGCCTGCACGATGCCGTTGGCGACCGCGTCACAGGCGGTGATGCCGCCGAAGACGTTGACGAAGACCGACTTGACGTCGGTGTCGCCCAGGATGATCTCCAGGCCGTTCGCCATGACCTCGGCGGAGGCGCCGCCGCCGATGTCGAGGAAGTTGGCGGGCTTCACGCCGCCGTGGTTCTCACCGGCGTACGCGACGACGTCCAGGGTGCTCATGACGAGACCCGCGCCGTTGCCGATGATGCCGACCTCGCCGTCGAGCTTGACGTAGTTGAGGCCCTTGGCCTTGGCCGCGGCCTCCAGCGGGTTCGCGGCGGCCTTGTCCTCCAGCGCCTCGTGGTCCGGCTGGCGGAACTCGGCGTTCTCGTCCAGGGAGACCTTGCCGTCGAGCGCGATGATCTTGCCCTCGCCGGACTTGATCAGCGGGTTGACCTCGACGAGGAGCGCGTCCTCGGCGATGAAGACCTTCCACAGCTGCTGCAGGACCTCGGCGACCTGGTCCGCGACCTCGGCCGGGAACTTCGCGGCGGCGACGATCTCGGCGGCCTTCTCCGGGGTGCAGCCCTCGTTGGCGTCGACCGGGATCTTGGCGAGCGCGTCCGGGTTCTCCTCGGCCACGACCTCGATCTCGACACCGCCCTCGACGCTGGCCATCGCCAGGAAGGTGCGGTTCGTGCGGTCGAGCAGGAACGAGACGTAGTACTCGTCCTTGATGTCCGCGGTCTGGGCCAGCATCACCTTGTGGACGGTGTGACCCTTGATGTCCATGCCGAGGATCGCCTCGGCCTTGGCGACGGCGTCCGCCGGGTCGGCGGCGAGCTTGACGCCACCGGCCTTGCCTCGGCCACCGACCTTCACCTGAGCCTTGACGACGGCGCGGCCGCCGAAGCGCTCCGCGATCTCGCGGGCGGCTTCCGGGGTCTCGATGACGTCGCCGTCAAGCACGGGTACACCGTGCTTGGCGAAGAGGTCCCTCGCCTGGTACTCGAACAGGTCCACGTGTGTTCGTCCTTGTTCGTGGTCGCGGATTGTGTCTCTTCGAGCGTGCCACGGCAGGATCTTCGCTGCGGATTTCGTCGGAGCTGCACGGGTACGCAGAGCGTCGGCCTTGCGGCCCACGCAGCCCCGGGCGCATCGTCAATCAACACGCGCGTCACGTCCGTCTGGCAGGTTATCCCCGGACGACGTGCGTGTTTCGCCGGAGGCCGGGTCGGCTTTGGTGAGAACCGTCACAACGGGTGCACCGGGGGCCCGGAGGCGGCCTGCTCACGTCGGGCGCGCCGCCCCGGTGAGATCCGGACGGTCATCACCCGACCGGGTGAAACCAGGCATCCCGGCCCACCCGCCCGGCACCGTCCGGAGACCTCATCCGCGGTCCGGCACCGGCAGCGGACGCTTCTCGATCGCCGCGGCCATGATCTCCGGGAAGACGTCCGGGGTGCAGGCGAACGCCGGGGCGCCGAGCGCGGCCAGCGCCGCGGCATGGGCGTGGTCGTACGCGGGGGCGCCCTCGTCGGAGAGCGCGAGCAGCGCGATGAACTGCACGCCGGCGGCCTTCATCGCCGCGACCCGCTTGAGCATCTCGTTGCGGATGCCGCCCTCGTAGAGGTCGCTGATCAGCACCACGATCGTCTCCGAGGGCCGGGTGATCTTCGACTGGCAGTACGCCAGCGCCCGGTTGATGTCGGTGCCGCCGCCCAGCCGGGTCGCGAAGAGCACGTCCACCGGGTCGGTCAGCTGCTCCGTCAGGTCGACCACGGAGGTGTCGAAGACGACCAGCCGCGTCGTCAGGCTGCGCATGGACGCCAGCACCGCACCGAACACCGCGGAGTGCACCACCGAGGGGGCCATCGACCCCGACTGGTCGATGCACAGGATGACGTCCTTCTTCACCGACCGCTGGGCGCGCGCGTAGCCGACCAGCCGCTCGGGCACGACGGTGCCGCGGCCGTCCGGGCCGGCGTCGGGCAGGTAGTTCTTCAGGTTGGCGCGGATCGTGCGGTCCCAGTCGATGTCGCGGTGGCGCGGACGGTTCACCCGCGCGGAGCGGTCCAGGGCACCGCCGAGGGTGGCGCGCGTGCGGTCGGCCAGGCGGCGCTCCAGGTCGGCCACGACCTTGCCGACCACGGCGCGGGCGGTCTCCCGGGTGGTCTCCGGCAGCGCGTGCTTCAGCGACAGCAGCGTGCCGACCAGGTGCACGTCCGGCTGGACGGCCTCCAGCATCTCCGGCTCCAGCAGCAGGCGGTCCAGCCCGAGGCGGGCGATCGCGTCCTGCTGCATCAGCTGCACGACGGTGGTCGGGAAGTACTCCCGGATGTCGCCCAGCCAGCGCGCCACCTGCGGCGCCGAACCGCCGAGCCCCGCGCTGCGGGCGGCACCGCGGCCCTCCGTGCCGCCGCCCTCGGCGGCACCGCGGTAGAGGGCGGCGAGCGCACCGTCCATGGCCGCGTCCCGGCCCGTCGGACGGTGGCCGGTGCCGTCCGCCTCGCCCCCGAGCACCAGCCGCCAGCGGCGCAGCCGCTCCGCGGCGGGATCGAGCGGGGCGTGGGTCGCGGTCATGGCACTCCTCGGTGCAGAACGGGTCGGGGCGGCGGGGGGTCGGCCGGTCAGGTGTTGCGGCCCTGCGGCTGCCGCGGGATGCGCGGCAGGCCGACGGGCGGCCCGGGCACCGTGTCGGGGGCCGGCAGGCCGAGCAGCAGGGCGAGCACGGGCAGTGCGGCGTCCGCGCGGGCCTCGTCGAGGTCGTCCGGGACGGCTGCCACCAGGGCGGCCCCGCCGCCCAGCGGACCGGCCGCGGCCCGCTCGCCGATGGTGCGGCGCACGCCCGCCTCCAGGCCGGAGAACGTCCGGCGCAGCATCGGCAGCAGGTCGACCAGGGTGTCGCCGGGCACGCCCGTCAGCCAGTCGTCGAGCAGGCCGAGCAGCCGGGCGTCGTGCAGCAGCAGGGCGCCGCCGCCGGTGAGGAAGCCCTCGATCCAGCCGGCCGCGTCCGCCGGGGCGCCCGCCGGGGAGAGCACCAGGCCCATCCGGCGGCCGGCCTCGTCGGAGCCGAGCCGGCCGTCGTCGAGCAGCAGCCTGACCGCGCGGCCGCGGAGCAGCCCGGGCACCCCGGTGGCCGGTCCGCCGGACGGCTCGCGGGAGGCGAGCGAGCGGAGCGCGCCGGCCCACCTCCCGGCGGCGGAGTCGTCGGGCGCGTCGGCTGCGCCGGAAGGGGCGGGTGCGCCGGAGGGGCCTGGTGCGAGCAGGCCCACGGCGGTGTGCACGGCGTCGAGGTGGGCGCGCATGGCGGCGGCGCCGTCCGCGTCCAGGCCGGTGCAGGCGGGCGGCAGGCCGATGCTGATGCGCTCGGCGAGGGCGTGCGCCACACCGTCGAGGGCACGGCCGTCGGTGGAGCGGACGTCGCCGTAGCGCAGCGCCCGGACGAGCGGCGGCAGGGCAGCGGCGAGGTGGGCGACGTCCGTGTCGAGGGCGGCGCGGTCGGCGAGCACCCGCATCACGGACGGCAGGGCGCCGGTGAGCCCCGCGAGCAGGCACTGCTCGACGAGCCGGGTGAGGTCGGCGAGCTCGGCGGCGTCCACCGCGGCCCGGGCGGCCCGGGCGCAGGCCGCGTCCTCCACGGTGGTGCCCCAGTGCGCGGCCTCGACGACCCGCACGGCGTACTCGGGCTCCCAGTGCAGCTGCCAGGTCTCGCGGAAGGTGCCGGTCGACCCCGTGGTGGTACGGCCCGGCTCGCCCCAGCCGATGCCGAGCAGGCGCAGCCGGTGCAGCAGCCGGGAGCGGCTCGCGTCGAGGTCCTTGCGGAGGTCGAGGACGAGCTCGCGCCCGGCGGCCTCCGGCTTGAGGCGCAGGCTGCGCTGGAGCCGGGCCAGGTCGCGCTGGAGCGGCACGGCGGGCGCGTCGTCGGGAACCTCGCCGAGCGCGTCGCCGACGACCAGCCGCTCGTGCACGAGGGCCAGGGCGACGTCCGAGCCGTCGCACAGGACGGAGCGGACGGCGTCGAGGGTCTCGCCGAGCCCGGCGAGCGGACGGCCGCGCATCACGGCGAGCGTCTCGGCGAGCCGGACGGCCTCGATGACGTGGGCGGAGGAGACCGGGTGGTCCTCGGCGCGGAGCAGTTCGGCGACACCGGTCATCCAGCGGGTGACCGGCCGGTCGGGGCTGGTGAACAGGTGGTGGTACCAGCCGGGCGAGTCGATGCCGGCGCCGTAGCCGGTGTGCTGGGAGAGGCGGCGGTGCGTCCACGGCACCCAGGTGATCTCGGTCCTCAGCCGGGGCAGGCCGGTGAGCAGGGCCCGGTCGTGGGCCGCGGTGGGCATGGTCCGCAGGGCGGGCACGTGCCAGGCCCCGCAGACGACGGCGATCCGCTGGTGGCCGGCCCGGCGGGCGGCCCGGATCTGCTGGCGCATGTACGCCTCGCGGAGTTCGTCGCGGCGGCCGGCCGGGCCGGCGGCGCCGTCCTCGCGCAGGGCGGTCATCGCCTCGGCGACGGCGGCGAACGGCGCGAGCGCGTCGTCGCCGGGCGCGCGGTGCTCGACGACGTCCTCCCACCAGCGCTCGGGGTCGTCGTGGCCGGCCGCCCGGGCGAGGGCCGCGATCGGGTCGCCGAGCGGCTCCGGCCCGTCCTCCCCGTCGGACGTGCCCCCCGGCACGCCCGACGGGTGGTCGGCGAGGGCGAAGGTGTGGGCGGCCGGGAGGTCGACGAAACGGACGGGCACGTCGTGGTCGACGGCGTACCGCACGGCGACCCACTCGGGCGAGAAGACGGCGAACGGCCAGAACGCGGCCTTCGCCGGGTCGTCGACGACGTGGGCGAGCAGCGCGACCGGCGGCTTCATGTCCTTGTCGCCGGCCAGGGCGACGATCGTGTCGGCCTCGGGCGGGCCCTCGATCAGCACGGCGTCGGGCCGCAGCTGCGCCAGGGCGGCGGCCACCGCCCTGGCGGAGCCGGGGCCGTGGTGGCGTACGCCGAGCAGGGTGACCTCTGCGCCCATGGGGCGGCACCTCCTCATCGGTGGGTCGGACGGGTCGGGCGGGGCCGCCGGATCGGGCGGACCGGGGTGGGCCGGGTGAACCGGGGTGGACCGGGTGGGTCAGCGGGTGTGCTCGCGGGCGGCGCGGTAGAAGTCCTTCCAGCCGTCGCGCTCGCGGAGCACGCCCTCGACGTACTCGCGCCACACGGCCTGGTCGGCGACGGGGTCGCGGACGACGGCGCCGACCACGCCGGCGGTGACGTCGGCGGCCCGCAGGACGCCGTCGCCGAAGTGCGTGGCGAGGGCGAGGCCGTTGGTGAGCACCGAGATCGCCTCGGCGGTGGAGAGGGTGCCGCTGGGCGTCTTGACCTTGGTGCGGCCGTCGGCGGTGAGGCCGGCCCGCAGCTCCCGGAAGACGGTGACGACGCGCCGGATCTCCTCGGCGCCGCCCGGCAGGTCGGGCAGGTCGAGGGAGCGGCCGAGCTGGTCGACGCGGCGGGCGACGATCTCGACCTCCTCCTCCAGCGTGGTGGGCAGCGGCAGCACGACGGTGTTGAAGCGGCGGCGCAGGGCGGAGGAGAGGTCGTTGACGCCGCGGTCGCGGTCGTTGGCGGTGGCGATCAGGTTGAAGCCGCGCACGGCCTGCGTCTCGTCGCCGAGCTCCGGCACCGGCAGGGTCTTCTCGGAGAGGATGGTGATCAGACTGTCCTGCACGTCGGCCGGGATCCGGGTGAGCTCCTCGACCCGCGCGATCTTGCCGTCGGCCATGGCCCGCATGACGGGCGAGGGCACGAGCGCCTCCCGGCTGGGGCCGTTGGCGAGCAGCTGGGCGTAGTTCCAGCCGTAGCGGACGGCCTCCTCGGGGGTGCCCGCGGTGCCCTGGACGAGCAGCGTGGAGTCGCCGCTGATCGCGGCCGCGAGGTGCTCCGACACCCAGGTCTTGGCGGTGCCGGGCACGCCGAGCAGGAGCAGCGCCCGGTCGGTGGCGAGCGTGGTGACGGCGACCTCGACGATGCGGCGCGGCCCCACGTACTTGGGGGTGATCACGGTGCCGTCGGGCAGCTCGCCGCCGAGCAGGTAGGTGGCGACCGCCCACGGCGAGAGGCGCCAGCGCGCGGGGCGGGGGCGGTCGTCGGCGGCGGCGAGCGCGGAGAGCTCCGCGGCGAAGGCGTCCTCGGCGTGGAGGCGGAGGACTTCACTCGAACGAGTGGTCGTCTCGGTGGTCATCAACAACTCCTGGGTACGGGCCGCCGGACATGGCTGTGGCAGGGCGCGGGTCGGGACGGGCGGGGATCGGGGCGTGCGGGACCGCCGTACGGACCGGGGTGCCGCCGGGACACGGCCCCGGACGGCGGCCGGACACCGGCCGACCAGGCGTTTCGTACGCCCTTTCGGCCTGCTGGAACAACCATGCACCGGGCCACTGACAACCCCGGCCGGTGCGGTGACCGGCCGTCAGTTCGGCTCGGCCGGGCGGCTCCGGCCGCCCCGGCGGATGTCAGTGCCCCCTCCTAGCGTCGTCGGCATGGAGGAACGCTGGAGCAACGAACACGTCCTGTCGCTCGCGCCCGACCAGGCGTCGCTGAAGGCGGCCGGCAAGCTGTCCGCACCCGCGCCCTGGACGGAGGCCGGCTGGGGCGGCGGCGCCCTGTGGGGCGCGTGCAAGGGCAGCGGGCGCACGCCGTACCACGCCTGCGTCGACCTCGCCGGGCCCGCCTACACGTGCACCTGCCCCAGCCGGAAGTTCCCGTGCAAGCACGTGCTGGGGCTGCTCCTGCTGTGGAGCGCCGGCTCGGCCGCGGTTGTCGTGGACGCCGAGCAGCCCGCGCGGGTCGCCGAGTGGCTGGCGAAGCGTCAGGAGAGCGCCGATCAGAAGGCGGTGCGGCAGGCCGGGCGCCGCGAGGCCGCCAAGGACGACCCGGCGGCCCGCCGCCGGGCGGAGCAGCGCGCCGCCCGGGTCGCCGCGGGCGCCCTGGAGCTGCGGCTCCGCCTCGCCGACGGGGTCCGCCACGGCCTCGCCGACCACGCCGCCACCGCCTCCGGCTGGGACGAGGTCGCCGCCCGGATGGTCGACGCGCAGGCCCCCGGCCTCGCCGGGCGCGCCCGCGAGCTCGCCCGCACCCCCGAGGACGGCCTGCTGGAGGAGTACGCGCTGCTGCACCTGCTGGCCGGCGCCTACGGCCGCGTCGAGGAGCTGCCCGCCCCGCTGGCGGCGACCGTGCGCACCCGGGTCGGCTTCACCACCGCCACCGACGAACTGCTCGCCGGGCCGACCGTCCGCGACCGCTGGCAGGTGCTCGGCAGCCGCGACACCGCGGACGACCGCCTCACCACCCGGCGGATCTGGCTGCGCGGTGCCAAGACCGGCCGCCCCGCCCTGCTGCTCTCCTTCGGCAGCGCCGGCAGGGCGCCCGAGCTCGCCCTGCCCACCGGCCGGGTGGTGGAGGCCGAGCTGGCCTTCCACCCCGGCGCACGCCCGCTGCGGGCCGTGCTCGGCCCCCGCCACGGCGAGCCCGGGACGGACCCGGACGGGCCGCCGCCCGGCGTCTCCCCGGCGGAGGCCGTGGCCGGCTACGGCGAGGCCGTCGCCGACGACCCGTGGCTGGACTCCTGGCCCGTCGTGCTGGCGGAGGTCGTGCCCGTCCTCGGCCCGGACGGCTGGCAGCTGACGGACGGCGGCAGCGCCGTCCCCGTCCGGCGCGGGTCGGCGCCCGAGCAGGCGCTGTGGCGGCTCGCCGCGCTCTCCGCGGGCCGGCCGCTGACGCTGTTCGGCGAGTGCGGCCACGCCGGATTCGCACCGGTCACCGCCTGGAGCGCCGACGGCCGCCCGTTCGGGGTGGGCCAGTGAGCGCCCCGGCGGGACCGCCCGACGACCACCACCGGACCCACCCGACGGGAGGCAGGCCGTGACGGCCCCGACCACCACCACCCACGACACCTGGTCCGAGCTCCGGACCGCCGCCCTGCTCGGCACGGACCGCCGGCCGCTGCCGGAGCCCGTGCCCGGCACCCCCGCCGCCGCGGCGGCGGCCGCGGTCGACCGCTCCGACCCGGCGACGGCCCTGCTCGACCTGGCCGCGCTCGCCGCCGTACGGCGCCGCGCGGGCGCCCGTCCGCTGCCCGCGCCCGGGCTCCCGGCACCCGCCGGGGCCGACCCGCGTCCCGAGGTGCCCGCGGCGGCCGCCCGCCGCCTCGGCATCCTGCTCGGCCGCGGCCACGACGGCACCCTCGCCAACCTGACGGAGCTGCTCCCCCAGTGGCTCGCGACCGCCCGCGGGCACGGTTACCGGCTGCCGCCCGTCCACGTGCCCGCCCTGCTCGACACCGCGCGCGGCCGCAGCGAGCTGCGGCCCGACGTGGTGGCCCTGGCCGGGCCGCTCGGCCGCTGGCTGGCCGAGCGGAACACCGACTGGCGGTTCGTCACCCGCACCGCCGCGGAGGACGATCCGGCCGGCGACCGGGCCGCGGGCGAGCAGGTCTGGCAGGAGGGCCTGTTCGCGGAGCGGGTCACCCACCTGACGCGGCTGCGCCGGCGCGATCCGGCGGCCGGCCTCGCCCTGCTCGGCACCACGTGGGGCACCGAACGGGCCGAGGACAGGCTGCTCTTCCTCGACGCCCTGCAGGACGGCCTGTCCGCGGCCGACGAGCCCTTCCTGGAGGCCGCGCTCGGCGATCGCAGCAAGAACGTCCGCACCACCGCCGCCGAGCTGCTCTCCACCCTGCCCGGTTCGGCGCTGGCCGCGCGGATGGCCGAGCGGGCGCGCGCCTGCGTGCGGCCGCTCGACGGCCGGCTCGCCGTCACCCCGCCCGCCGACTGCGACGCGGCGATGCAGCGCGACGGCATACCGCTCAAGTCACCCACCGGACGCGGGCAGCGCTCGTGGTGGCTGGGCGAGATCGTGGCCGCCGCCCCGCTCGCGCTGTGGACGGACGACTCCGGGCTCACCCCGGACCTGCTGGTACGGCTGCCCGCCACCGAGGACGGCGACGCCGACGGCACCGACCGGTCCGCCGAACTGCGGGAGGCCTGGGCCCGGGCGGCGGTCCGCCAGCAGGACACCCGGTGGGCCCGCGCCCTGCTCGGCCCCGCGCCGCGTCCCGGCACCGCCGACCGCGGCGCTGGCGCACCCGCGAAACTGCTCGCCGTGCTGCCCCCGGCCGAACGCGCCGCCTGGACGGCCGCGTTCGTCCGCACCCACGGCCTCGGCGACGCCTTCCAGCTGCTCGGCGCCTGCGCGGCGCCCTGGACACCGCCGCTGTCCACCGCCGTGGTCGCCGCCCTGGAGCGCGCCGCGGGCTCCGGCGCGTACCCGTGGAGCCACAGCGGGGTGCTCGGCATGACCGAGCGGGCGCTCGCCCCGGAGGCGGCGGCGGCCGTGGAGGCGCTCGCCACGGACGCCGCACCGGAGACGGCGTGGGCCGACACGTTCGCGCGGCTCGCCGGGACGCTCCGCCTGCGGGCGGTCATGCTCGACGAGCTCGCCCCCTGACGGCCCGCCGGGCGGGCACGGCCGGAGGGCCGCGGTCAGCCCGCCGGGCGGAGGTTGGCCTCGACCCAGGTGACGACCGACTGCATCGGGGTGCCGGGGGTGAAGACGTCGGCGACGCCGAGCGCCTTGAGCTCCCGGATGTCCGCGTCCGGGATGATGCCGCCGCAGAAGACCTTGATGTCCTCCGCGTCACGCTCCCGCAGCAGCTCCAGCACCTTGGCGCAGAGCGTCATGTGGGCGCCGGAGAGGATCGACAGGCCGATGCCGTCGGCGTCCTCCTGGATCGCCGTGTCGACGATCTGCTCGGGCGTCTGGTGCAGGCCGGTGTAGACGACCTCCATGCCGGCGTCGCGCAGCGCGCGTGCGATGACCTTCGCGCCCCGGTCGTGGCCGTCCAGCCCCGGCTTGGCGACGACCACGCGGATCGGCCCTGACACACCCATGACTGCCTCCTGGACGACGCTGTCCACCCGACCGGTCCGGTCGGACCGGGCGCGATGTTAACAGCTTCTAACATGCCTGAGGGGAGGGTAACCCACGGCGGCCGCGCCGCGGTTTCGCCGGTCGGCACCGGGGGAAAATCAGAGAGCCACCGACCGGGCACTCCCGGTCACCGGACACCGTGACCCCTGCACAGGCCACCGCAGGGGCCCCCGCGCCACCCTGCCGGGGAGATCCGCATGACGATCCCGTTCCGGCGGACGGCCGGCGCCGCCCGCGGCGCCGGCGCGGAAGCCGCCCCCGCCCGCCCTCCGGCCTGCCCTCCGGTCCGCCACCCCGCCGGCGTCCCGCCCGAACGGCGGGCGCGCCCCTGCCCGGGCCGGCCGGTGCCGCCGGCCGCCCGGCCCCGGCCCGGCCCCGTGCTGCTGCTGCACGGCCTCGCCGACGACCGCGCCGTCTTCGCCCCGCTGCGCCGCACCCTGCACCGGCACGGCTGGACCCACCTGCACGCCCTCGACCACGCGCCGCTCAGCCGCGACGTCCGGGCCGCCGCCGTGCTGCTCGCCCGGCACGTCGAGTGGGCCGTGCAGGCGCACGACGGCCGCCCCGTCGCCCTGGTCGGCCACGGCCTGGGCGGCCTGATCGTGCGCCACTACGTGCAGCGGCTCGGCGGCCATGCGCCCGTCACGGCCGTCGTCACCCTGGCCGTCGTCACCCCGGCCACCCTGCACGGCGGCACCACGGCGGCCCTGCCGCCCGACCCGTTCCCGGTGACCCGTCGGCTCCGGCCCGGCGGCGACCTGCCGGCCGGGCTCGCGCTGCCGCGCACGGACGCCCGCCCCGGCCACCCCGGCCTGCACGCCGTGCAGGTGACCGTGCCGGGGGCCGGCCACCCGCACGCCCGTCCGCAGGCCGTCGCCGCCGTGCACGAGGCCCTGGAGCGCTGGGCCGCCGGGCCGCTGACGGAGCGCCACGCGTGCTGAGGTGCACACTTCCGCCCGGTACGTGATCAAGGCCTACAGTCTCGACTGATTTCTCCCGGTCCCTCCCGGTCGGTCCCGGTCCCTCCGGGTCGGTCCGGACCGACCGGTCCCCGATGCCCACCCACGACGAGGAGCGGCGCGATGACGGCCAGACACACCCCTGTCCGCCTCCCGATCCGACGGGCGGCCCGCCGGCCGCTCACCGCGCCCGAGAGCGGCACCGCCGCGCCGGGCGGCCAGCACCGAGGCCCGCGGGCCGGCGGCACCCGCACGGCCCTGCTGACCGTCGCCCTGCCGTCCGCCGCCACGCTCGGCGTCTTCGGCGTCGCCGCGGCCACCGTCGACACCGGACGGCCGGACACCGCGACCCCCGCCGCCGCACCGGACGCCCTGCCGGACACCCCGCCGGACACCCCGGGGGCCGGCGCCGGTCCCCGGGCCGACCGCGGCACCGGCCGGACCGCCGTCCTCCCGGTGGACGACCGCGGGCCTGACACCCTCCGCCCGGACACCCTCCAACCGGACACCCTCCAACCGGACACCCTCCGCCCGGACGGCCGCTACGCCCTGCCCGTCGGGGCACCGGGTCTGAGCGCGTCCTTCGGCCGGTCCGGCCCGCACTGGGCGGCCCGACACACCGGCATCGACTTCCCGGTGGCCACCGGCACGCCCGTCCGCGCGGCCACCGACGGCACCGTGACGACCGGCTGGAGCGCCGCGTACGGCCACCTGGCGATCGTGACCGCCGCCGACGGCACCGAGACCTGGTACGCGCACCTGAGCGGCTACCGCGTCCGCAGCGGTGCCGTCCGCGCGGGCGAGGTCGTCGCGCGCTCCGGCGCGACCGGGAACACCACCGGGCCGCACCTCCACTTCGAGGTGCGGCCCGGTGGCGGCGCGCCCGTCGACCCGCTGCCGTGGCTGCTCGCCCGCGGGCTCGACCCGCGGTGAGCCGGGCTCCGGTGGGCCGGGCTCCGGTGGGCCGGGCCCGGTGGGCCGGGCCCGGTGGCTGCGGCCCGGCCGGGCACCGCGGCAGGGTCAGAGCTTCTCGACCGGCGCGTAACGCAGCAGCAGCTGCTTGCGCCCGGTGGAGCCGAAGTCGATCGTCGCCTGCGCCTTGTCGCCGACGCCCTGGGTGGCGACGACCGTGCCGAGACCGAAGGTGTCGTGGGTGACGCGGTCGCCGACGGCGAGCGCCGCCACCTCGCGGTCGGTCACCTTGCGGGCGGTCTTCGCCCAGCCGGGCTGCGGCGCCGCCGTGGTGGAACGCGCGGAGCCCCCGCCGGATCCGTACGACCGGGACGAGCCGGAGGAGGACGGCGAGAAGCCACGGGTGACGGGCGACGCCGACGCACCCTTGCGCTTCCACTCCACCAGCGGCTCCGGGATCTCCTCCAGGAAGCGGGAGGCCGGGTTGTAGGAGGGCTGGCCCCAGGCGCTGCGCAGCACCGAGCGGGTCAGGTAGAGGCGCTGCCGGGCCCGGGTCAGGCCGACGTACGCGAGGCGGCGCTCCTCCTCCAGCTCCTTGACCTGGTTGAGGGCCCGCATGTGGGGGAAGATCCCGTCCTCCATGCCGGTGAGGAAGACCACCGGGAACTCCAGGCCCTTGGCGGTGTGCAGGGTCATCATCGTGATGACGCCCTGGCCCTCCTCGTCGTCCGGGATCTGGTCGGAGTCGGCGACCAGGGCGACCCGCTCCAGAAAGTCGGCGAGCGAGCCGACCGGCGGGGCGCCTTCGGCGTCCTCGCCCTCGGGGCGCTCTCCCGGGTCCTTCTCGTACTCCAGGGCGACGGAGGCGAGCTCCTGGAGGTTCTCGATGCGGGTCTCGTCCTGCGGGTCGGTGGAGGCCTGGAGCTCGGCGAGGTAGCCGGTCTCCTCCAGGACGGCCTCCAGCACCGCGGCCGGGCCTGCGCCGGACTCGACGACCTGCCGCAGGCCCGCCATCAGGGCGTTGAACTTCTTGACGGCGTTGGCGGAGCGCGCGGCCATGCCGTACGCCTCGTCGACGCGCTGCAGCGCCTGCGGGAAGCTGATCCGCTCGCGGGAGGAGAGGGCGTCGATCATCGCCTCGGCGCGGTCGCCGATGCCGCGCTTGGGCACGTTGAGGATCCGGCGCAGCGGCACGGTGTCCTCGGGGTTGGAGAGGACGCGCAGGTAGGCCAGGATGTCGCGGACCTCCTTGCGCTCGTAGAAGCGCACGCCGCCGACGACCTTGTAGGGCAGGCCGACCCGGATGAAGACCTCTTCGAACACGCGGGACTGCGCGTTGGTGCGGTAGAAGATCGCGACGTCGCCGGGGCGGGCGTGGCCGCCGTCGGTGAGGCGGTCGATCTCGTCGGCGATGAACTGCGCCTCGCCGTGCTCGTCGTCGGCGACGTAGCCGACCACCCGCTCGCCCTGGTCGCCGGCCGTCCAGAGGTTCTTCTTGCGCCGGTTGGTGTTGCGCTCGATGACGGCGTTGGCGGCGCTGAGGATGGTCTGCGTGGAGCGGTAGTTCTGCTCCAGCAGGATGGTGGTGGCGTTCGGGTAGTCCTCCTCGAACTGGAGGATGTTGCGGATCGTCGCACCGCGGAAGGCGTAGATCGACTGGTCGGCGTCGCCGACCACGCAGAGCTCGGCCGGGGGGATCTGCGAGAGCCGGGCGGCGGTCGGGTTCACGAAGTCGCCGTCGGCGGTCATCTTCGGGGCGTCGCCGAGGGCACCTCCGGAGAGCTCCCGGACGAGGGTGTACTGGGCGTGGTTGGTGTCCTGGTACTCGTCGACGAGGATGTGCCGGAACCGCCGCCGGTAGTGCTCGGCCACGTCGGGGAAGGCCTGGAGCAGGTTGACGGTGGTCATGATGATGTCGTCGAAGTCGAGGGCGTTCGCCTCGCGCAGGCGGCGCTGGTAGAGCGCGTACGCCTCGGCGAGCTTCTTCTCCATCGGGTTGGAGGCCTGGTCGGCGTAGGTCTCCTCGTCGATCAGCTCGTTCTTGAGGTTGCTGACCTTCGCGGTGAACGACTTCGGCGGGAACTGCTTCGGGTCGAGGTCGAGGTCGCGGCAGACGAGGCCCATGAGGCGCTGCGAGTCCGCCGAGTCGTAGATCGAGAACGACGAGGTGAAGCCCAGCAGCTTCGACTCGCGGCGCAGGATCCGCACGCAGGCGCTGTGGAAGGTCGACACCCACATCGCGCGGGCCCGCGGGCCGACGAGTTCCTCGACGCGCTCGCGCATCTCGCCGGCGGCCTTGTTGGTGAAGGTGATCGCCAGGATCTCGCCCGGCTGCACGCCGCGCGCACCGAGCAGGTACGCGATGCGGTGGGTCAGCACCCGGGTCTTGCCGGAGCCGGCACCGGCCACGATGAGCAGCGGCGAGCCGTGGTGCGCGACGGCCTCGCGCTGCGGGTCGTTCATGCCCGCCAGCAGCTGCTCCGGGTCGATGACCGGGCGGGCCGCACCGTCGCGGTACCACGCGTCACGGTCCGGCGGTGCGGCGTAGTCGTTCTCGAAGAGCCCGTCCGGGATCGCCTCCTCGTACGGCGGCTCCTCGTCCGTCGGGGGCTCGTCCTGGGCGGGGCTCGACCCGGGCGAGGGGCTCTCGAATCCGGGGAGCGGGAGGTCGTCAAAGAGGCTAGTCATGGCCTTCCGAGTGTAGGACCCCCCACCGACGCACCCGGCCGGGTCGGCGGGATCGCGGGCCGGCCGGACATCGCCCGCCCCGTCAGCCGCGCTCCATGAGCGTGACGGTCATGTCGCGTACGGAGGTGCTGGTCTGCTTGGGGAAGACCGAGGTGAGTGCTGCGGTCTGGTCCTTGGGGTAGAAGCCGAGCGGGGCCTTGCCGATGGTGACGGCCCAGACGCGCGGGGTGTCCCCGAGGCAGGCCACGAAGTCGGCGCACAGCTTGGGGTACAGGTCTCCCCGGGTGATCATGTCCTCGGCGACGAGGACGTCCTTGGGACGCACGTCCGCGGGCAGGTAGTAGCCGAGCGATATGTCCAGCATGGAGCTGGCGTAGACGCCGCGGAGGGTGACCATGCCGTCGCCGGGGCGGTAGCCGTGGGCGATCACCGCCGCGGCGGCCCTGATGTCGAAGCTCTCGCGGATGAAGGGCTTGCGCACGGCCCGCTGGTCGGGGACGCAGATGAGCATCAGGAAGGCCAGGGCCAGCGCGATCAGCGGCCGGGGGCGGAGCCTCGTCAGCCCGGCCGCCGCGAGGACCGCCCAGCCCGGCACGGTGAAGAGCAGGTAGCGGTCCAGGAAGTAGGCGGTGCCGCCCTGGGAGACCAGCCACACCAGGGGGATCGGCAGGATGGCGACGAGCCCGAGCTCGATCGCCGGGCGGCGGCCCCGGTGCCACGCCATCGGCAGTACGGCCATCACCAGCACGCACATGCTGTACCAGGCGGACCCGAAGAGGCCCCGCCAGAACCAGTCGACGACGTACTGCACGCTCGGGGAGGTCAGCCAGTCGAGCTGCCGGCCCACCTGGCGGCTGCCGGCGAGGGCGAGCGGCACGGCCGGCAGCAGGCCCGCGGCGCAGGCGAGGGCGAAGCCCACGGCCGTGCGGCGTTCACGGGTGCGGTGCCAGCGCATCGCGACGACGCAGGCGTGCCCGGCCAGGATCGACAGCGAGATCAGGTGGAAGGAGGCCGCGGCGGCCACCGCGAGGCCGTACGGCAGCCACCGGCGCGGACCGGGCCGCTCCAGTGCGCGGAAGAGGAAGAAGGTGGCCGCGGCCACCGCCAGCACGGCGAACGCGTATCCGCGGGCCTCCTGGGCGTACCGGGAGACGGAGGGCGTCAGGGCGAAGACGCATCCGGCGACGAGCCCCGCCGACCGGCCGAAGAGCTTGCGGGCCGTCAGACCGACGAAGCCCGCGGCGGCGGCCATCGCGAACACCGAGGGCAGCCGGAGCGCGACCTCGGAGGTGCCGGCGATCGTCGTCCACCCGTGCATCAGCAGGTAGTACGGGCCAGTGACCGCGTCGACGTGCCGCAGCAGGTCGACGAGGTCCGGGATGCTGCGGTGCGCCGCGCTCCACGTGGCCAGCTCGTCGCGCCAGAGCGCCGAGCGGCCCAGGTGGTACAGCCCGAGGGCGACGGTGAGCAGCACCGGCCAGATCCAGGCCTCGCGCAGGACCCTGTCACCGAGCGAGAGGCGGCCGGGCCGGTCCACGGGCCCGGCGGCCGCCCCCGTGGTGGCGGAGCTCGTCGTACTGGAGGTCATCACACCCTTGCCTCTCGATGGTCGCGCAGGCCGGTCACGGCGAGTTCGGATAGACGAACACCACATAGCCGCCGTAGACGGCGGAGCAGACCGCCGCAGCGGCGATCACCGCGGGCACGGCCCCCCGGGTGCGTACGCGGGCCAGACCCACCGCCACCGGCAGGAGCAGACCGAACGCCGGCATCAGGAAGCGCGCCCGCGAGTTGAAGTAGGCGGCGTCACCGATGGCGAGGATCAGCATCATCGCGCTGAACAGCACCACGGGCAGGGCCTGCCGCTGGACGACGCAGACCACGAAGAGGACGACCGAGACGACCAGGGTGCCCGCGACGACGACGTCGGTCAGCCAGATCGGTCCCGGCACGGTGACCATCCGTCGCAGGACGTGCAGGGTCGAGCGGCCGAGGTCGAAGTGGGACTGCCAGGCGTCCTGCACCCGGAAGTAGCCGTCCCACCGGCCCTTCCGCGTGCCGACCCACGCGATGAAGGCGACGAATCCCAGCGGTGCGAGCGCGCCGCCGGCCAGCGGGCGCCACCAGCCGTCCGCCGTCCCGGCGCGGGCCGTGTCGCGGCGCGCGTGCCGCAGGTGGGTGATGAGGGCCCACAGGGCGGCCAGGCTCACGGCCCCGGCCACCGCGACACCGGTGGGGCGGGTGAGCCCGGCGAGCGAGCTGAGCGTGCCGGCCCAGATCCACCGGCGGGTCACCGCCGCGTACATCGCCCAGGCGGCGAACGCGGTGAAGAGGAGCTCCGAGTAGGCCATGCTCTGGACGACCGCGTACGGTCCCGCGCCCCACAGCAGCACCGCGACGGTCGCGGCCCGGCGGCCGTGGAGCCGGTCGGCGACCGCGAAGATGCCCCAGGCGGCGAGCAGGGCGCCCGCCCAGGCGACGAGCAGGGCCGCGTAGTGCACGGGCAGCGGCAGCAGCCACCAGGTCGCGCGGACGAGCGCCGGGTAGACGGGGAAGAAGGCGTAGGCCTCGTAGGCGCCGAAGGGGCCGGCGACGGGCACCGACCCGGCGTAGCCGTGGACGGCGATGTCCTGGTACCAGTAGGCGTCCCACATGGTCGCCAGCCGGTGCAGTCCCGTGGTGCCGTGCTGGCCGTGCCAGAGCACGACCGCGGCCACGCCCAGCGCCCGGACGAGCAGGTAGCCGAGCAGCGCCGGTGCGGCGCGGCGCACGGCCTGGGCCAGGGCGGCGGCCGGGCGGCGGCCGGGCTGCGGTGTCCCGACGGGACGCGGCGCCACCTCGCGGCGCGGCGTCCGCTCGGAACCGAGCCTGGTGGTCATCGACTGCTCCCCTGGTGCGTCGTGCCGCGGTGCCGCGGACGTCTGATCCGTATCACGCGAACCTCAACCGGTGGCACCGGGCACCGGGTCGGCCGTCTCCGCCCGGCGGCGGCGCGGGACCGAGGACCGCCACAGCCGGACGCAGGCGAGCACGGTGGCGGTGACCAGCAGGACGTTGCGGGCGGCCAGCACGGCGCCGAAGCCCGCGTGCCCGGCGATGACGCTCTGCCAGAACAGCGGGAACTCGACGGTCGTCAGCGCGGTGGCGCCGACGAGGAGAAGGACGACCGGCCGCTGGACGGTACTGCGGTAGCTGAGGCACACCGCGCCGACGCCGACCAGCCAGATGAAGTACTGCGGGCTGATGACCCGGCTGGTGGTGACGAACACGAGCATCGCCGCCAGTGCGGCGTCGGCCGGTGTCGCGTCGGAGAAGACCCGGGCCCGTGCGCGCCAGAGCAGCAGCCACAGGAACCCGGCCACGCTGCACAGCACCATGATCGTGCCGAGCCGCTCGACGTACGGGCCGACGATCTCCAGGGATCCGTAGCGGTAGGAGATCTCGCCGTGGTAGCCGAAGTGGTGCGCCACGAGGAGGGCGCTGCCGGGCAGCGACTCGAACTCGATGCCGCGCCCGCCCTGGGCGTGCAGGAAGTCGAAGGGGCCCTCGAAGAGGAGCGACATGATCGCGGTCAGCGCCACCGCGGACGCGACGAACCCGGCCGCGGCGGACCGGAGGCTCCTGCCCCACGGGACGCCGAACACCGCGAACGCGGGCCACACCTTCACCATGGCGCCGAGCGCGGCGACACCGCCGCCGAGCCAGGGGCGGCCCTGCAGGGTCAGCAGCGCGAGGACGGCGAAGAGGGTGACGATCACGTCGTACCGGGCGTACGGGATGTAGAGCATCAGCGGCAGCGCCAGGATCCAGATCCACGCTCCGGACAGCCTGCGTCCGGGCCTGCTGCCGAACCACAGGAGCGCCGAGACGATCACCAGGTCGGCGAGGAACACCACCACGACGAAGCCCTGGACGTAGTTGACCCCGGGGACGGCCTCGGGCGCGAGGATGACCCCGGCCGCGCCGGGCGGGTACTGCCAGGTCGGATCGCCGATCGGGTAGGACCCGTCGAGCAGGACCGCCGCCCACTTCTCGTACAGCTTGTGGACCTCGCCCTGGGAGTTCTCGTGCGAGGAGAACACCGACATGACCATGAGCAGGCGGGTGCAGGCCCAGTAGCCGAGCGGCGCGAGCACCTGCGACGGCCACGCGGACGGGCTCCAGCGCGGGCGCCGGGCGGCCGCGGTCTCCCGGCCGGGCCCGCCCGCAGCGGGCTCGGGACGCGCGGCGGCGTCGAACGACGTGTCTGGCATGGTGCTCCGTGTGCGGGTTCGGTACGGCGGCGGACGGCGGCAGGCACCCGGCGGGCTGTGACGGAAGTCACGGGCCGCCTCTCGGGCACCGACCCGGGGGAGAAGTCCCATCCCCAATGGCGCGCCCACCATTATGGGCCGTCGGCGCACCGTTCCGTACCACGACCCCGCTTCCGGACGGCACGGACACGGCGGCCGGCCGGGCGGACCGCCCCACGCCGAGCTCCCCAAGGGCCGCACTCGTGGGCTAGCCTCCCAGCCGTGAGTGTCACTGAGCAGCAGAAGACCGAGGCAACGGCGCCTCCATCCGCGGATGCAGCAGCCGCCCGGCCGGCCGGACGCCTGGGCTGGCTCGACGCCCTGCGCGGCGTCGCGGCCATGGTGGTGCCGCTGCACCACTTCGGCGTGCTGAAGCTGGTGCCGCACGGCGCGTACATCGAGCGCCACTTCGACCTGGGCATCTACGCGGTCATGCTGTTCTTCCTGGTGAGCGGCTACATCGTGCCCGCCTCGCTCGAACGGCGCGGCGACGTACGGGGGTTCTGGATAGGCCGAATATTCCGGATCTACCCGCTGGTCGCCGTGACGGTCCTGGCCTCGCTGCTGCTGCCGGACGACTACGCGGCCCTGAACCACACCGTGGTCGAGCACCCCGTCCGCTCGGCACTCGCGAACGGGCTGCTCCTCCAGGAGATGCTGCACGTGCCGAACGCGATCGGCGCGATGTGGACGCTCTGCTACGAGATGGTGTTCTACTTCCTCGTCGCCGCGCTCTTCGTGGTCAACCTGCACCGCAGGAGCGCCTCCATCGCGACGGGGTTCGCCGCCGCGGCCCTGCTGCTGGGCGCGGCCGTCAGCCCCACCATCCTGATCAGCGTCGACCGTGCGTCGACGCGGAACCTCATCGCCGTCGCCGTCGTCGTGGTCGTCGCCTCCCTGGCCGCGATCCTCAGCGGCCGGACGGCCGCCGTCCGGGCGGGATCCCTGGTGCTCGGGCTGCTGGGCCTGGTGCTGGCGCTGGGCAATGCCCGGTCGACGTTCTTCGAGACCATGATGATCTTCGCGACGATGTTCGCCGGCACCGTGATCCACCGCATGGAGAAGGGGCAGCTCGGACGCCTGCCCGGTCTGCTCTGCTGCGGCTTCGTCCTGACGAGCGGCGTGCTGGTCGGCTACCTCTACAACCACGGCGCCGCACTGGACCGCACCTGGACGCACCACTGGGCCGGGTTCTCCCTGCCCTACCTGGCGGCCTGGATCTCGTTCGGTGTCGGCATGCTGCTCCGCCACCGCGCGTTCCCGCGGGTCCTGACCTGGCTCGGCGCCATCAGCTACTCGGTGTACATCGTGCACATTCCGCTGATGTTCGTCGTCTGGTGGGCGCTGAAGGGCTACCACCCGGCGCAGCACGGCGTGGAGAAGTTCGTGCCGGCGCTCGTCTTCGTGGCCACCGTCCTGGTCGTCAGTCACCTGACGTACCGCCTGGTGGAGCTCCCCGGACAGAACCTGGGCCGCCGGCTGACCAAGGCGGTGAACCGGCGGTCCGCCGCGGGCGCCCGGCCCGCCACGGAGCCGCAGGCGGGCCCTGCCGCGCCGTGACGGCACCGGTACGACGCCAGGGCCGGACGGCGGCCGCACAGCGCGGCCGGCGTCCGGGAGGGCCCCTCCGGCGGGCACCGCTGCGGTGCGGCCGCAGCGGTGCCGCGGCGCGTCAGACCAGCCGGCGGGCCGTCGCCCAGCGGGTGAGCTCGTGGCGGTTGCTCAGCTGGAGCTTGCGCAGCACCGCGGAGACGTGGCTCTCCACCGTCTTCACCGAGATGAAGAGCTGCTTGGCGATCTCCTTGTACGCGTAGCCGCGGGCGATCAGGCGCAGCACCTCGCGCTCGCGCTGGGTGAGGCGGTCGAGGTCCTCGTCGACCGGCGGGGTGTCGGTGGCGGCGAAGGCGTCGAGGACGAAGCCGGCGAGGCGCGGGGAGAAGACGGCGTCGCCGTCGGCGATGCGGAACACGGCGTTGACGAGGTCGGTGCCGGTGATGGTCTTGGTGACGTAGCCGCGGGCGCCGCCGCGGATGACGCCGATGACGTCCTCGGCGGCGTCGGAGACGGAGAGCGCGAGGAAGCGCACCCCGCCCTGGTCGCCCATGAGCGGTGCCGAGCGGCGCAGCACCTCGACGCCGCCGCCGCCGGGCAGGTGCACGTCGAGCAGCACGACGTCGGGCCTGGTCTCGGCGACGACCTGCACCGCCGATTCGACGTCGTCGGCCTCGCCGACCACGTCGATGCCGGTGGCCTCGGTGCGGCCGATCTCGGCGCGTACGCCGGTGCGGAACATCCGGTGGTCGTCCACCAGGACGACGCGCGCGATGCGCTCCGGCCCGGTGCCCCCTGTGTCAGTCATCTGCCCTCTCCATCTCCAGCTCGACCTCGGTGCCGCCGCCCGCCGCGGGCCGCACGCGTGCGGTGCCGCCGTTGCGCTTCATCCGGCCGACGATCGACTCGCGGACACCCATCCGGTCCTCGGGCACGGACTCGGGGTCGAAGCCGGGGCCGTGGTCGCGTACGAACACCGACACCGTCCTCCCCTCCACCTCCGCGTAGACCTGGACCGGTCCCCCGCCACCGTACTTGGCCGCGTTGACCATCGCCTCCCTCCCGGCCTGCATCTGTGCGGCGATCCGCTCGTCCATCGGGCAGTCGCCGACGCAGACGAGCTCGACGGGCACGCCGTGGCGGTCCTCGACCTCGGCGACGATCGCGCGGACGTGCTCGGCGAGGGTGTCGGGGGCGGCCTCGGCGACGGCCTCCGGGCGGTACAGCCAGAGGCGCAGTTCGCGTTCCTGGGCGCGGGCGAGGCGCAGCACCTCCTTGGGGTCCTCGGCGCGGCGCTGGATGAGGGTGAGGGTGTGGAGCACCGAGTCGTGGACGTGGGCGGCGATCTCGGCGCGTTCCTGGGCGCGTATGCGGGCGGTGCGCTCGGCGCCGAGGTCCTGCCACATGCGCAGCGCGTACGGGCCGACGAGGACGAGCATGCCGGCGACGACGGCGACGGAGGCCTCGATGACGGAGGCGACGGTGGAGCCGCTGCCCTGGAGGACGAGGAAGCCGACGATGCCGGCGACGACGAACAGCACGCCGGCGCCGACGCGGACGAAGGCGCTGCGGCGCTTCGACCCCTCCTCCAGGCCGAACCAGCGCTGCCAGCGGGAGTCGTCGGCCTGCCGCCAGACCAGGGCGACGCCGACGCCGATGGTGAGCAGCGGCCAGACGTAGGGCTTGGCGGTCTGGATGTGGAGGGCGTTGAGGAGGGCGATGACGCCGACGACGAGCAGGAGGAGGGCGATCAGCTGGCCGAGCCCGCCTCCGGCGCGTCCGGTGCCGGCGGCGGCCGCGGCGGCGTCGGGGGCGGGTTCGTCGCCGGGCAGGCCGTGGAAGGTGCGCTGCAGCAGGTCGCGGAGGCGGGCGATGCCGCGGCGGCGGCCCTTGGTGGGGCCGTCGACGGGGCGGGTGCCGGCGCCCACGCCGACGCGGACGAAGGCGCCGTCGACGTAGGCCCACTGCGTGGCCGCGCCGGGGGCGGGTTCGCCGATGCCGATCGGCACGACGAACCAGAAGGCGGCGTAGAGGAGGGCGCCGATGCCCTGGGCGAAGAAGAGCAGCACGAACGCGCCGCGCACCCAGCTGACGGGCAGGCCGAGGTGGACGGCGAGGCCGTGGGCGACGCCGCCGAGCATCCGCCCGTGCGGGCTGCGGTAGAGCCTGCGGAACGGTGGGCCGTCCGGCGCCGCGGGGGCCGCCGGGGTGTCGGTCTCGGGGTGCTGGGTCTCGCTGCCGGGTGCTGCCACGCCACAGATGGTCACACGCGCGCGGGGGCGGGTGCATCAGGGTCGGCCCCGGAAGTCCCTCAGGGACGAATCAGGGTACGTCCGGGGCCGCGGGCGGTTGGGCGGGGGCGTCGCAGCCCGCAGGATGGTGCCATGACCGATGAGGAGAGCACGGCCGGGGCCGGGACGGCCGCCGCACCGTCCGGGGACGCACCGCCGGAGGCGCAGCGCCCGCCGCTGACGCGCAGCGGGCAGCACCGGGTGGTGGCGGGCGTGTGCGGGGGGCTGGGGCGGCATCTGGACATCGACCCGGTGGTGTTCCGGGTGGTCGTCGCGGTGCTGTGCCTGTCGGGCGGGCTCGGCCTGTTCCTGTACGGGCTGGCGTGGCTGGTGGTGCCGCGGGAGCCGGTGGACGGCGAGCCGGGCCGCACCGAGCTGCAGCGGGTGCTGACGGGCCGGGTGGACGGGCAGTCGATCGGCGCGGTGCTGCTGACGGTGATCGGCACGGGGGTGTTCTTCTCGTCGATGGGCGACGGCGGGCAGCTGTTCCCGCTGCTGCTGCTGGGCGCGCTGGTGTTCCTGGCCGTCCGGTACGACCCGGAGCGGCGGCGGGCCCGCGGCGGCCGCGGGGGACGCCCGTCGGGGGCGCCGGACGGCCCGTACGACCGTCCGGAGGAGCCGGTCGAGCAGTTGGACTGGCGGACGTGGCAGCACCGGTTCGGCCACGGCGTGCAGGCGGAGTGGCTGGCCCGCAAGGCGGAGGTGCAGGAGCGGATGCGGGCCGCGCACGAGGCGTACGCGGCCCGGATCGTGCAGGGCGGTGGCGGCGGGGGGCCGGCGCCGTCGGACACGCCGCCGCCGGGTCCGAGCGGCTACCTGTGGGATCCGCGGCACCCGGAGCGCAACCCGTACGGCGGGCCGACTCCGCCGCCGGGGGTTCCGGCGCAGGCGTGGTGGCAGCGGGCGGACCTGCCGGAGGGCGATCCGCTGCGCAAGCCGTCCGCTTCCGCGCCGGTCCGGCCGGCGGCGCGGAAGCGGCACCGCGAGGGCGGGCTCGGGCCGGTCGGCGTGCTGCTGGCGGCCGGGGCGGGGGCGCTCGCGTGGCTGGTGACGGACCGCCACGGGGGGCCGGTGCACATCGCCACCGTGCTGGCGGCGGCGCTGCTGGCGCTCGGGGTGGTGATGCTGTTCGGTGCCCGCTACGGGCGGGCGCGGGGGCTGACGGTGCCGGCGCTGGTGCTGGTGCTGGTGCTGGCCGTCGCGGGGGGTTCGGCCTCGGCGCTGCGGGCCGGGGTCGGTGACCGCCTGTGGGTGCCGGCCACGGCGGCGGCCCTGCAGGAGCACTACGACCTGGGCGCGGGTGACGCGACGCTCGACCTGACGCGGCTCGACCCGGCGGGGGCGGAGCTCGGCACGGAGGTGCGGCTGGGCGCGGGTGATCTGACGGTGCTGCTGCGGCCCGACGTGGAGGTGCGGCTGACGGTGCGGAGCCTGGCGGGCGACATCACGCTGCCGGACGGCCAGCAGATCTCCGGTCTCGGCAACTCGCACCGGGTCACCTTGCCCCCGGCGGACGGTACGGCTTCGCACGGCACGCTCGACCTCACGCTGAAGGCCGGGGTCGGAGACATCAAGGTGGTCCAGTCATGAGGAAGCACCGGCTCGACGTGTTCTCGCTGATCTCGGGGGTGCTGTTCACGGCGGTCGCCGGGGTGTACCTGGTGGCGTCGCTGAACGACCGGACGGTCAACGGGCGGATCGTCATCCCCGTCACCCTGATCACGCTGGGCGTGGCCGGGCTGGCGGGCGCGGTGACGGCCGTGGCGCGGCGGGGCCGCGGCGACGAGCTGCCGCCGCCCCCGCCGGAGGAGGCCTGACCTCGGTCCGGGCGCCGGGGGGCGTCCGGACCGCGGCCGTGCGGGTACGGCCCGCGGCCCGGGCGGGTCAGCTCTGCTGGGCGCCGAGTTCCAGCCGGTCGCCGTTGCGGGTGACGGTGTACCTGGGGAGCGGTTTGGTGGCCGGGCCGTTGAGCACGGCGCCGGTCTTCGCGTCGAAGCGCGAGCCGTGGCAGGGGCAGTACAGGTTCCCGTCGCGCGGCGCGTCGACGGTGCAGCCGGAGTGGGTGCAGATCGCGGAGAAGCCGCAGTACGTGCCGGCCGCCGGCTGCACGATGTAGACGGCGTCGCCGCTGGCGGGGTCCTTGACCTGGGAGGAGCCGCCGACCGGCACGTCGGAGGCGGCCACGGTCACCGCGGCGCCGCCCTGCGCGGGGGCGGGGTTGGTCGAACCGGGGGTGCCGGGCGTGGAGGGGCCGGCCGGGCCGGCGGTGGAGGCCGTGCGGTCGCGGCCGAAGGTGGCGGTGAGGGAGCCGGCGAGCAGGCCGGCGCCGCCGAGGGCGACGGCGGCGATCCCGCCGTCGAGCAGGGCCCGCCGGCGGACGGCGTCCTCGGCGAGGCCGCGGCGGCGGTCGCGTTCGGCGCGCCGCGCGAGGTAGCCGTCGACGGAGAGGTACGGCGTGCCGCCGAGGAGGATCGGTGTCCAGGCCATCAGGTAGACGAGGTCGTTGCCGAGGTAGTACGGCGAGACGTTCCAGCTGACGGTGAGGAAGAGCATCAGGCTGATCGCGGTGCCGCCGAGGGCGGCGACCCGGCCCCAGAGGCCGAGGAGGGTGCCGAGGCCGACGGCGAGTTCGCCGAAGGCGACGAGGAGCGCGAAGAAGGTCGGCTGGTCGAGGGCGGGCCCGAGGGCCCAGCCGATCGGGCTGGCGCCCTTGACGGCCTGGGTCTGGGAGACGAACGAGGCGGGGTCGGCGGCACCCGCGAGGTAGTGCGCGTCGGAGAGCTTGTCGAAGGCCGCGTAGACGAAGGTGATGCCGAGGAAGAGCCGCAGCGGCAGCGTCGCGTAGCGGCTCGCGGTGCGCTGCCAGGCCGCCCGGCCCTCCGGGGTGCGCAGCGACGGCGTGCGCCGCGCGGTGTCGTCCGGCCGTCCGTGTCCGTCGTGCGCCCCGGTCATCCCGATGCCCTTCCCTCGCGGCCTGCCAACTGCTGACAGGTCCGGTCCGATTCTGCCCGTTGTGGTGCGTCTTCCGTGGCAGGTCCTGCGGCGTACGCAGCCGCGCCGCCACTCCCTCGTACGGAAGCGGCGGCGCGGATGTTCAATCGGCCTGCGGAGAACCGGCCGGTGGGATCACTCCCACTCGATGGTGCCCGGCGGCTTGCTGGTGATGTCGAGGACGACGCGGTTCACGTCGCGGACCTCGTTGGTGATGCGGGTGGAGATCCTGGCCAGCACGTCGTACGGCAGCCGCGACCAGTCGGCGGTCATGGCGTCCTCGGACGAGACCGGGCGCAGCACGATCGGGTGGCCGTAGGTGCGGCCGTCGCCCTGGACGCCGACGCTGCGGACGTCGGCGAGCAGCACGACCGGGCACTGCCAGATCTGCTGGTCGAGGCCGGCCGCGGTGAGCTCCTCGCGGGCGATGGCGTCGGCCTCGCGGAGCAGGTCGAGACGCTCCTCGGTGACCTCGCCGACGATGCGGATGCCCAGGCCGGGGCCGGGGAACGGCTGGCGCTGGACGATCTCGGCGGGCAGGCCGAGCTCCTGGCCGACCATCCGGACCTCGTCCTTGAACAGCTTGCGCAGCGGCTCGACGAGCTGGAACTGCAGGTCCTCGGGGAGGCCGCCGACGTTGTGGTGCGACTTGATGTTCGCGGTGCCGGTGCCGCCGCCGGACTCGACGACGTCCGGGTAGAGCGTGCCCTGGACGAGGAAGTCGACGGACTCGCCGTGCTCGCCCGCCTCGGCGACGATCTCGGCCTGCGCCTGCTCGAAGACCCGGATGAACTCCCGGCCGATGATCTTGCGCTTCTGCTCCGGGTCGCTGACGCCGGCCAGCGCGGTCAGGAACCGCTCCTTGGCGTCGACGACCTTCAGCTGGACGCCGGTGGCGGCCACGAAGTCCTTCTCGACCTGCTCGGTCTCGCCCTTGCGCATCAGGCCGTGGTCGACGTACACGCAGGTGAGGCGGTCGCCGATGGCCTTGTTGACCAGGGCGGCGGCCACCGCGGAGTCCACGCCGCCGGAGAGGCCGCAGACGGCGCGCTTGTTGCCGACCTGCGCGCGGATCAGCGCGACCTGCTCGTCGACGACGTTGTGGGTCGTCCAGTCGGGCGCGATGCCGGCGCCGCGGTAGAGGAAGTGCTCCAGGATCTGCTGGCCGTGGTCGGAGTGCAGCACCTCGGGGTGGTACTGCACGCCGTAGAGCCGCTTCTCGTCGTTCTCGAAGGCGGCGACCGGCACCACGGCGGTGGAGGCGGTGACGGTGAAGCCCTCGGGCGCGGCCGAGCAGGCGTCGCCGTGCGACATCCACACGGAGTGCTGCGCGGGCACGCCCTCGAAGAGCGTCGAGCCGCTGCGCGAGACGGCGAGCGGGGTGCGGCCGTACTCGCGGGCACCGGTGTTGTCGACGGTGCCGCCGAGGGTCACGGCCATCAGCTGGAAGCCGTAGCACATGCCGAAGACCGGCACGCCGGCCTCGAAGATCGCACGGTCGAGCCGGGGGGCACCCTCGGCGTAGACCGACGACGGCCCGCCGGAGAGGATGATCGCCTTCGGGTTCTTGGCGAGCATCTCGGCGACCGGCATGGTGCTCGGCACGATCTCGCTGTAGACCCGCGCCTCACGCACCCGGCGGGCGATGAGCTGGGCGTACTGGGCACCGAAGTCGACGACCAGGACGGTGTCGTTCTCAGGTACGGACTGGTCCGGGGAAGCAGAGGACACGGACGGCCTTCCGGCGGGGGTGGTGAGGAGTCTGGGGCCGAGTCTACCGGGCGGCTCGAACGCTCAGGTTTCACCCGCTTGCCGACCTCCCCCGCCGTGACCGCACCGGGCGCGGAATCGTTGCACCCGACGACCGTACGACCGCACCGCGCCCGCCAGGCCGGGGAGGCACCGCACGGTCGGCAGGACCACGCGTGGATCCCGATCCGGTCCACCGCTGCGCGTGGCGGGCCCGGCCCGCCGTGGGACCGCGCCGCGGTGCGGCTGCCGGGCAGCAGGGGACAGCGACCCCGGCCGCGACCGGACGGAACCGGCGGGTGGGGCGGTCGGCGCCGGCGCCGACCGCCCCACCCCCAGGACGTCGCACCCCGGCCCGTGCCCCCGGGCCGTACCACCCCTCGGCCCTCCCGTCCCACCCCTCGGCCTCCGGGCGCACGCCCCTGTGCGCCCCGGCTGCAACTACTACGGAGCGTAGTGGAAGCTCCCGTGCCCGAACCGACCGTACGGCGTGCCCGCGTCCACGACCGGCCCGGGAACGGAGGGATCACCACCGGGAAACGGACTGCGCCGAACTGTGCCGAACCGGTTGCACTGCACGGCTTCCGTCCATCACGATGCTGGTTGTGGGGGTTGGCCGACCGCCTGTCGACGGCGGCGTGCACCGGGCCCGGGCATTCGACCGGACCGGCGCCGACAACGGTTGTCACCTCACGCTCCGTGAGGGCCGCACCCGGCCCGCGCACGCGGCACGGCCCCGCACACCCGCGGGCGGCCACCGCGTACCAAGCCATCCGACGAGACGGCGCACTTCCCCCGGCGCCGTCGCCCAGCACACCGGCGCAGCCCTGACGCCGTGTGCTGAACGACAAAGGGCCCCGTTCCCCCGCGGGGCCCTTTGCCCTGTCCGGGGCCGGCCGTCGCGCGGTGTCAGTCGCGGGTGCGCCAGTCCATCACCTCGGACGCGTACGGCACGGCCGGCGGCTCCGGGGCGGCCTCGGGCTCCGCGGAGGGCTCGGGCCCGTCGGCAGGGGGCGCGCCGATGAGCACGCGCGCCGGCCGGACCCTCGCGAACACCACCGGCAGCGCCAGCGCCCCGACCGCGGACCACACCGCGTTCGCCACCAGCACGCCGGCCACCCCCAGCGACCACGCCTGCCCCTGCAGGGTCGGCTCGAAGCCGTAGGAGTGCCGCTCGGAGCCGCCCGCCACCGCCATCAGGGCGCTCAGCAGCAGCGCGTGCAGCACGGCCGCCCGCAGCCGGGCACCGCGGCCCAGCCGCAGCCGGTGCACCCACCCGGCCAGCACCAGGGCGGCCGCCACGGCGGCGAGCACCGTCCACCACGCCCAGGGCACGGCGCCCGGGTGCAGCAGGGAGAACCCCTCCGCGCCCCTCTCCTCGCCGGCGCCCCACCGCTCCACCCGCATCTGCGCCCCGGAGCCGAACGCCAGCAGGAAGAGCCCGCCGTTGACCGCCAGCGGCACGACCACCCACATCGCCACGCCGTCGCCCTGCGCCACCGCCAGGACCACCACGGCGGCCCCCGCGAACACGACGGACGTCCCGGCCGCACCCGCCGCCGCCCGCGCCGCGGCCCACCACGGCGCCACGCGGGGCAGGTCCGCCACCCGGCCGTGCACCGCCAGGGCCGTCGCACCGGCCAGCAGCACCACCACCGGAACGGTCGGCCACAGGCCCGGCTCCACCAGGTAGGAACCCCGGCGCGGGAAGTCCGGGAAGACCGGCAGGCGCACCCGCCCGGCCAGAGCGAGCAGCAGCACGACGACACCTGCGAGCACCCCGGTCCTGCCCGCTTCCTCCACGGCCGCACGGGCGTCCGCCGGAGTGCTGCGGCGACGCCCGGCGGCCCGCAGGCCGAGCCACAGCAGGGCCGTCCACAGGGCGGTCAGCAGCAGCACGGCGGCGGACGTCACCTGGGAGTTCAGCATCAGCATGCCGTCCGAATCACCCGCCGACCGGGTCTCCGTGGCGGCGCCGAACGCGGCGAGCACCCGCGCCAGGCAGACCCGGAACCGGGAGCCGTAGTCCCCCGCCGGGAAGCCGACCGACTCGGACTGCGCCAGCAGCGCCGCCGCCGCCAGCAGCAGCGCCGTCGGGGCGAGCAGCGCCCGCGCGGCGGGAGCCCAGGGCGCGAGGGCCCGGCCGAACGCCGCCGGCCCGCCGCCGCGCGGCTCGTACGGGACGCCGCGGCCCCAGCGGCCCGCGGCGGACGCCGCACCGCTGCCGGCCTCCGCCTCGACCACGCCGATCAGCCCGGCGGACACCGGTTCGCCGGGCTGATCGGCCCGGTCGAAGGACCTCCCGCAGTTCGCGCAGCTCCGTGCCCAGCCCGCCGACGCCGCCCCGCAGCCCGTGCAGATCGCCATGCCGCTCCCCCTGGTCGCGGCCGCTCCCCGCACCGGCCGTTCGAGTGCCGTTTATCCCACCGGCCGCGACGGGCTGTCAATCATGAACAGCTCAGGCGGGATCCCGGCGGGCCGGCACCCCGGGCACGGGCAGCAGCGGCAGCCGCAGCTCCCCGAACGCCCCGGCGGGCACCGCGGGCCGCTGCGGCGCGACGGCCCCGACCCGGCGGTAGTCCTCGCCCTGCGCGGGCCGCGGGTCGGCCCCGCCGTTGTTCGGCCAGAGCGACATCGCCCGCTCGGCCTGCGCCGTGATGGTCAGCGACGGGTTGACGCCGAGGTTGGCGGAGACCGCGGCGCCGTCCACCACGTGGATGCCGGGGTGCCCGTAGAGCCGGTGGTACGGGTCGATGACGCCCTGCTCCGCGTCCGCTCCGATCGGGCAGCCGCCGAGGAAGTGCGCGGTCATCGGCATGCGCATGAGCTCGCCCACGTTGGTGCCGGCGAAGCCGTTGATCTCGTCGGCCAGGAGGCGGGCGGCCTCCTCGCCCTCGGGGATGTGCTCGGGGTTCGGCGCGCCGTGCCCCTGCTTCGCCGTCAGCAGGCCCTTGCCGAGGCCGGCGGGCTTGCGGAAGGTCGTCAGCGAGTTGTCGAGGGACTGCATGACCAGGCCGATGATCGTCCGCTCCGACCAGCGGCGCTTCGAGAGGTTGCGGACCGACAGCACGGGGTGCCGCACCGTCGTCGCGAGGTAGGAGAGCAGGTTCGAGCGGCCGTGCGGGAACTGCAGGATGGTCATCAGGCCCATCGCGTTCGAGCCCTTGCCGTAGCGGACCGGCTCGATGTGGGTGTTGCCGTCCGGGTGGATCGACGAGGTGATCGCCACCCCGCGGCTGAAGTCCGCCCGCGGCTCGCCGGTCTTCCGCCGGTAGCGGCGGTCGCTGGTGAGCGCACCGACCAGCGACTCCGAGTTGGTGCGGGTCAGGAAGCCGAGCCGCCCGGAGATCCGCGGCAGCCGCCCGGCGTCGCGCATGGCGTGCAGCAGCGTCTGCGTGCCGTACGTGCCGGCGGCGACGACGACCTGCCGGGCGCGGATCACGCTGCGCCCGCCCTTGCGGCGCCGGTCGGTGGGCACGGTGGTGACGGCGTAGCCGCCGTCCGCGTCCTCGGCGAGGTCGACCACCGTGGTGAGCGGCCGGATCTCCGCCCCCGCCTGCTCGGCGAGGTGGAGGTAGTTCTCGATCAGCATGTTCTTGGCGCCGTGGCGGCACCCGGTCATGCACTCGCCGCACTCGGTGCAGGCCCTGCGGGCCGGTCCGGCCCCGCCGAAGTACGGGTCGGGGACCTCCGCGCCGGGGGTGCACCGCACGGTGCCGTCGGCGTCCCTGCCGTCGCCGAAGAACACCCCGACCGGTGCGAGGTGGAAGGTGTCGCCGACGCCCATCCGCTCGGCGGCAGCCCGCAGGTGGGTGTCGGCGGCGGTCACCGTCGGGTTGAGGCGCACGCCGAGCATCCGCTGCGCCTGGTCGTAGTGCGGGGCGAGCTCGTCCTGCCAGTCGGTGATGCCCGCCCACTGGCGGTCCTCGAAGAAGGCCTTCGGCGGCACGTACAGCGTGTTGGCGTAGTTGAGGGAACCGCCGCCGACGCCCGCGCCCGCCAGCACCAGGACGTTGCTCAGCAGGTGGATGCGCTGGATGCCGAACAGGCCGAGGGCCGGGGCCCACAGGTAGCGGCGCAGGTCCCAGGAGTTCTTCGGCAGGGTCTCCGCGCTCCAGCGCCGGCCGGCCTCCAGCACGGCCACCCGGTAGCCCTTCTCGGTGAGCCGCAGGGCCGCGACCGAGCCGCCGAAGCCCGACCCGACCACCACGACGTCGTAGTCGTATCCGCCGTTGTCCGCCATGTGCCGCTGCTCCTTCGGGGGTGGGGGCGCTACCGGGTCCGCTGCCGGGTCCGACGGGGTGCCTACCGGAAGCGGAGGGTCTTCAGCGCCTTGAGGCCGGTGGTGAGCAGGGCCGCGAACCGCCGGTCGTCGAGGCCGTGCGAGGGCCCGATCGGCACCAGCCGCTGGGTGGCGATCGTCTGGCCCTCGGTGAACCGCAGGATGCCCTCGGAGCCGTGCCGCCGGCCGAGCCCGGAGTCGCCCATGCCGCCCATCGGGGAGGCCACCGAGCCGTACGCGGCGGCGTACGCCTCGTTGACGTTGACCGTGCCGGAGGTCAGGCGGGCGGCGACGGCCCGGCCGCGGCGGGTGTCCTTCGTCCAGACGCTGGCGTTCAGGCCGTACGGGGTGGAGTTGGCCAGGGCGACGGCCTCGTCCTCGGTGTCGAAGCGGTAGACGGAGACGACCGGTCCGAAGGTCTCCTCCGTGCACACGGCCATGCCGGGGGTGACGCCGTCGAGCACGGTGGGCTCGTGGAAGAGCGGGCCGAGGTCCGGACGGGCGCGGCCGCCGGCGAGCACGGTCGCGCCGGCCTCGACCGCCTCCTCGACGTGCCGGGTGACGGTCTCCAACTGCCGGGCGGACACCAGCGAGCCCATGTCGGCGCCGTACGCGAGGCCGCCGCCGAGGCGCAGCGCCCGGGTGCGGGCGGTGAAGCGCTCCAGGAAGGCGTCGGCGACGGAGCGGTGCACGAAGAGTCGCTCGACGGAGATGCACAGCTGGCCCGCGGAGGAGAAGCAGGCCCGCACGGCGCCTTCGGCGGCCCGGTCGAGGTCGGCGTCGGCGAGCACGAGCAGGGCGTTCTTGCCGCCGAGTTCGAGGGAGCTGCCGACCAGGCGGGCGGCGGCCTGCTGGGCCACCTCGCGGCCGGTGCGGGTGGAGCCGGTGAACGAGACGTAGTCGGCGTGCGCGACGACGGCCGGGCCGATCACCGGGCCGTCGCCGACGACGATCTGCCACAGGTCGGCGGGCAGGCCGGCCTCGACGAGCAGTTCGCGGGCCCAGAGGGCGGTGAGGGCGGTCTGGGTGTCGGGCTTGGTGACGACGCCGTTGCCCGCGGCGAAGGCGGGCAGGGCGTCGCTGACGGACAGCTCCAGCGGGTAGTTCCACGGCGAGATCTGGCCGACGACGCCCTTGGGGCGGCGGCCCTCGACGGTGTGGGTGAGCACCGGCAGGGCGCCGCCGCGGCGGCGGTCGCGCAGGTAGGCGGGCGCCTTGCGGCCGTAGTGCCGGGCGGCGAGGGCCGCGCCGAGCACCTCCTCGAAGGCGTGCAGGCGGGTCTTGCCGGTCTCGGCCTGGACGAGGTCGAGCGCCTCGTCCTGCCGGGCGAGCAGCAGGTCGTGGAAGCGCAGCAGGACGGCGGCGCGGCGGCGGACCGGCAGCGCGGCCCACGCCTGCTGGGCGCGGCGGGCGAGGCGGAAGGCGGTCCGCACGTCGTCCGGGGTGGACTGCGGCAGGCTCGCGAGGGGCTCGCCGGTGAGCGGGGCCAGCGTCTCGGCGGGCCCGGCGCCGCCGGGGGCGGTGATGCCGCGGGCCAGCCGGGCGACGAGGGCGGGGGTGACGGCCGAGGCGACCGTGCGGGCGGCGCCGGGCGCCGCGGGGTTGCGTCCGGCCCCGCCGTCGGGCCGGACCTGTGCGTCTGCCGTGGTGTCCGTCATGGAGCGCAGCCTAGGCCCTCGGCGGCCGGATGTGTACCCGCCGGTAACACCATTTTCCGTGACGGGTCACGCACGGAGAGCGACCGGACGCCGCCCGGTCACTGCTCCACGGAGAAGTTGTTCAGCACGACCGTGAACCGGCGCAGCGCCTCCTGCCAGTCCTTCTCCGGCGCGGCCACCAGCACGTCGTAGGAGGTGCCGTCCTCGGAGCGGAACTCGGCCTCCTTGAGGTGACGGCGCCCGGAACCGTCCAGCGAGAGGTAGCTGAACTCCCAGACCGCGCCCTCCTGGCCGTTGACCTTGATGGGCGTCAGGCTCTCGCGCCGGTACTCCTTCCGGTTCAGGTCGATGCTCTCCTCCATCTGCCGGAAGTGCTCCATCGGCGTCAGGGGCTGGCCCACCGTCACCGCGAACTGCAGGTAGTGCACCTTGGCGTCCGGGCTGTAGTAGATCTCGTTGTTGTCGGTGGAGCGCACCCACGGCTTGCCGCCGACGGGCAGCGGGAAGCGGAAGCCGGCCGCGTCCTCCTTCCACGCGTAGCCGGCCGGCGCGGGGCCGGGGTCCTTCGACGGGTCGGTGGTGGGCACGTTGATCTGCGGCGCGGCACTGGTCGTCCGGTCGTCGGGGGTGCCGCCGCCGTGCCCGCCGAGGCCGAGGGCGTAGGCGGCCGCGCCGGCGACCAGCGCGGTGGCCACGCCGGCGAGCAGCAGCCGGGGCCAGAGGCGCCGCGGACGGGCCGGGGCCGGCGGCGCGACGGGCGCGGTGGCCCGGACGGGCCGCGGGAGGGGCGCGGGCGGCGCGGAGACGGTGGGCGCCGGGCCGGGCACGGGCAGCGTCGCGGCGGTGGGCGGCCCGGCCGCGGCGGGAGCAGCCGGGGCGGGAGCGGCCGGGGCAGGAGCGGCCGGGGCCTCGGTGCGGTCGACGACGGGCACGGCCTGCGTGGGCACCCGGTGCGCACTGCCGGGCACCTTCATGCCGACGGTGTGCCCGGCGGTGACCTCGCGCAGCATCCGGGCGGCCTCGTCGGCGCCGGGCCGCGCGGCCGGGTCCTTGGTCATGAGGGCGGCGAGCACCGGTCCGAGCGCACCGGCGCGGCGGGGCTCCGGCAGCGGGTCGCCGACGACCGCGGCGAGGGTGGTGAGCGGGGAGGTGCGGCGGAACGGCGACTCGCCCTCGACGGCGGCGTACAGCGTCGCGCCGAGCCCCCACAGGTCGGAGGCCGGGCCGGGGCGGTCGCCCTGCGCGCGTTCGGGCGCCAGGTAGTCGGGCGAGCCGATCAGGTCGCCGGGGCGGGTGAGTTCCGTGGAGCCCTCGAAGGTGGCGATGCCGAAGTCCAGCAGGACGGCGCGGCCGGTGCCCTTCTCCAGCAGCACGTTGGCGGGCTTCACGTCGCGGTGCAGCACGCCGAGCTGGTGGCCGCGGTGCAGCGCGGCCAGCACCTGCAGGCCGACCTCGGCGGCCTCGCGGGGCAGCAGCGTGCCGTCCTGGCTGATCACGTCGGCGAGGGAGCGGCCGTCGACGAGCTCCATGACGATCCAGGGCCGGCCGTCGTCCTCCAGCACGTCGTGGATGGTGATGACGCCCGGGTGCTTGATGCGGGCGGCGGCCCGCGCCTCCCGCTTCATGCGGGACTGCAGGATCTCCAGCTCCTCCTCGGGGAGGTGGCTGACGGTGAGTTCCTTGACGGCCACCTCGCGGTCGAGCATCTCGTCGCGCGCCTGCCAGACGGTACCCATGCCGCCGCGGCCCAGCCGGTCGCCGAGCACGTACCGGCCGGCCAGCACGCGGGCGGTTTCCCTGCCGTCCGTCGACCGGTCCTGCACACCCATGGCGACCGTTCCCCCATCGTCGTTCCCCCGTCACCGCGACGGAGGAGTCGGTGCACCGCAGACCCACCGTACGGACATCTTCCAACCCCACCCTAGGCGGCCCTCGCCCGGGGTTCGACAAACGGGCCGCGCGCCGCCCGCGGCCGTTCAGCCGGCGACCAGCACCACCGCGGCCAGTCCCGCCAGCAGGGCCAGCAGCACCCCGCCGACCAGCAGCGGCCCCAGCAGGGCGGGCGGCACCCGCGGCGGACGGCGCGGCACCGGCAGCCGCTCCTGGCCGGTGTCCGCGCCGGACCGCCGCGCGCGCGGGTGCGGCACCACGGGACCGGCCGGGCGCACCACCGGCAGCAGCGGCGGCGTGTCGCGCAGCCCGTACGGCTCCGGTGCGCCGGCGAGCAGGGCGCGCAGCCGCTGCTGGACGCCCTGGGCGGTGGGCCGTGCGCCGGGCCGGACGTCGAGCAGGTCGTCGACCAGGCTCCGCAGGGGGCCGCAGCCGTCCGACGGGTACCTCCGGCCGTCGCGGACGGCTGCCAGCAGGGTCGGCAGGTCGTCCTCCGGGTACGGGCCGTGGCCGGCCAGCAGCCGGTGCAGCAGCACGCCCAGCGCCCAGCAGTCGGCGGGCGGGCCGGCGTCGGCCGGCCAGCGCTCCGCGCGGGCGCCGAGCAGGTCGGCCCGGGCCTCGTGGACCCGGCGCGGCACCGGGCCGCCGAGCTCCGCGCAGAGGGACTCCTGGACGGCGCCGAGCAGCAGGCCGCCGAGCTGGGCGGCGCCGTCCTCGCAGACCAGCACCGAGGCGGCGGTGACGTTGCCGTGCGTCAGGCCCGCCTCGTGGAGGGCGCGCAGGGCACCCGCGAGGTCGGCGGCGATCTCGGCCACCCGGTACGCCGGCACCGGGCCGGCCCCGGCGAGGACGTCCAGCGGGGCGCCGCCGAGGCGTTCCTCGGCGACCCAGAGCAGGTCGCCGTCGGCGGCGGCCCCGGCCTGGGCCAGCAGCCGGGGGTGGCGCGGGGCGGCGGCGGCGAGGGCGGCGGCCAGGTCGGCGAGCCGGGCGCCCGTCCGCGGGCCGTCGCCGCCGTACACCTGACCGGGGATCAGCAGTTCGGGGAGGTCCAGGGCGTGCAGCAGCACCGGTGCACCCGACGCGGTGTCCAGTGCGGGCAGGCCGCCACCCGCCGGACGGTCCGTCACCCGGTACCGTCCGGCCACCACCTGACCGGGGGCCGCTCGCATGTGGAATCCTCTCGACCCGGCCAGCGTACGTCGGCACGGCCTCCGCCGGGCCGGGCGCGGGGCCGCGAAGCCGCCGCGGGCCCGCAGCTCCGAGGACGGCCGGCCGGCACCGGCGGTTGCACCGGGCGGCCGGACGGCCCGTGGCCTCAGGTCACGGCGCGGGCCGGAAGGAGGCGAAACCGGTGCTGCGGGCCGCCGTGTCGGCGGCGGAGTTCCAGTCGGCGTCGGTGGTCGTCCAGTAGAGCGCGTAGCCGTACTTGCCGCCGCCGGTGACGAATCCGCGGTTCAGCGAGTGGTAGGTGGTGGTGCTGCCGTACGTCCACTCCCAGTCGGCGGCGTTGGTCCACTCGCGGTAGACGAGGGCCTGCAGCTGGATGCGCCGGTAGTTGCGGAAGGTCTGGTGCCGCTCGCTGGCCTGCCAGTCGGCGAGGGCGCTGTTCCCGGCGCCGAGCGTCCAGTCGACGACCAGCTTGAGGCCGTTCCCCTCGTACTTGCGGCTGGTCGCGTCGTAGTCCTGGCCCTTGTCGGCCATCCAGTCGGGCAGCACGATCGAGAAGCCGGAGGAGTCGCGGACGGTCCGGTACCCGGCCGGGACGGCGCCGTCGCCGCCGCCGGCGGGCGGGGTGGTGGCCGGGGCCGAGGCCGGCGGCGTGGACGCCGCAGCGCTCGCGGAGGGCGGCGGCGTCGTCGCCGCGGCACTCGGGGAGGCCCCCGCGGAGGGGGTGCCGGCCGGGGCGGTGGCGGCCGCGGGCGAGCTCGCGGCGTCGGCGGACGGCTTTCCGGTGCTCCCGGCCTCGTCCCGGTCGCGCAGCACCAGGGCCAGGCCGACGAGCAGCAGGACGAGCAGCAGGGCGCCGCCGGCGATCAGCACGTTGCGGGGCGGTCCGCCCTGCGGCCGGACCACGGGGACCGGCGCCGTGGGCGGGGCGGCCGGGGGCGCGGGGGGCGCGGCCGGCGCCGGCCCGGGTATCGGTGCGGCGGCGCGGCTGCCGACCCGCACGGTGCCGACGCCGCCGCGCCGCGGCCGGGCCGGGGCGGGCGCGGCACCGGTGGGCTCCGCGGCGGGCTCCGCCGGGGCGGGCGCGGGCGCGGGCACGGGCATCGCCCGGGTGGGCTCGGCGACCGGCACCGCCTGCTGCGTGGTGGCCTCGGCGCGGGACGTCGCCTCGGCGACGATCCGGCGCAGCGCGGCACGGGTCGCGGAGGCGTCCAGGCGGAGGTCCGGGTCCTTCTCCAGCAGTCCTTCGATGACGGGCCGCAGCGGCCCGGCGTTGACCGGCGGGGTGAGGTCCTCGGTCATCACCGCGGTGAGGGTGGCGAGCGCCGAGCCGCGGTCGTACGGGGGCGCTCCCTCGACCATGGCGTAGAGCGTGCCGCCGAGCGACCACAGGTCGGCGGGCGGGCCGGGCTTGCGTCCGCGGGCCCGCTCGGGCGAGATGTAGGAGGGCGCGCCGACCAGCATGCCGGTGGAGGTGACGGAGGTGTCGCCCTCGACGCTGGCGATGCCGAAGTCGGTGAGGACGACGCGGCCGTCGTCGCCGATGAGCACGTTGGACGGCTTCACGTCGCGGTGCAGGATGCCGTGGGCGTGGGCGGCGGAGAGGACGCCCAGCACGTCGAGGGCGATCTCCGCGGCCCGGGCGGGCTTCAGCGGGCCGTCGTCCTTGATCACGTCGGCGAGGGAGCGGGACTCCACCAGCTCCATGACGATCCAGGGCCGCTCGTCCTCCTCGACGACGTCGAAGACGGTGACGGCGGCGGTGTGGCGGATCCGGGCGGTGGCCTTGGCCTCGCGGAGGGTCCGGACGATCAGGCGGTGCTTCTCGTCCTCGTCGACCCCGCCGTGCATGCGGAGTTCCTTGACGGCGACGACCCGGCCGAGCATCTCGTCCTCGGCCCGCCAGACCGTTCCCATTCCGCCACGGCCGAGCACCTCGCTCAGTCGGTACCGGCCGGCGAGCAGACGGCCGGTGGGCTCCTGCGGCTGCGTCATCGTGCGCTCCCCCATGTTGTGCTGGCCGTGTCGGCGGTGACGGCGCGTCGGGCCACCGCGGGCGCACCCGGGGCCCAGAACGCCAAGTGCCCATCATCTCCTGTTGCTTCGGCCCGGGACCAATCGGCCCCATGGCCTGCGGCGGTCCCGCTACGGGGCAACGGTCCGTGCGTGGCCGAAAAGCATCGCTCCGGACGGCCCGGAACGGGCCCCGCGGCCCGCCGCCGGGCACGCCGGAGCCCCCGGCCGCGCGGGCGGACGGGGGCTCGGGCCGCCTGTCAGCGGTGGTTCAGCGCCGGGTTGACGGTGACCTCGACCCGCTGGAACTCCTTGAGCTCCGAGTAGCCGGTGGTGGCCATGGCGCGGCGCAGCGCACCGAAGAGGTTCATCGTGCCGTCGGGGGTGTGCGACGGGCCGGTGAGGATCTCCTCGATGGTGCCGACGGTGCCGAGGTCGACCTTCTTGCCGCGCGGCACGTCGTCGTGGACGGCCTCCATGCCCCAGTGGTGGCCCTTGCCGGGCGCGTCGGTGGCGCGGGCGAGCGCGGCACCGATCATGACGGCGTCGGCACCGCACGCGACGGCCTTGGCGATGTCGCCGCTGTAGCCGACGCCGCCGTCCGCGATGACGTGCACGTAGCGGCCGCCGGACTCGTCCATGTAGTCGCGGCGGGCCGCGGCCACGTCGGCGACGGCGGTGGCCATCGGCACCTGGATGCCGAGCACGTTGCGGGTGGTGTGGGCGGCGCCGCCGCCGAAGCCGACGAGCACGCCGGCCGCACCGGTGCGCATCAGGTGCAGCGCGGCGGTGTAGGTGGCGCAGCCGCCCACGATCACCGGCACGTCGAGCTCGTAGATGAACTGCTTGAGGTTGAGCGGCTCGGCCGCGCCGGAGACGTGCTCGGCGGAGACGGTGGTGCCGCGGATCACGAAGACGTCCACGCCGGCGTCGACGACGGCCTTGGAGAACTCGGCGGTGCGCTGCGGCGAGAGCGCGGCGGCGGTGACGACACCGGAGTCGCGCACCTCCTTGATGCGCTGCCCGATCAGCTCGGCCTTGATGGGCTCGGCGTAGATCTCCTGCAGGCGGCGGGTGGCGGCGGACTCGTCGGTGATCGCGGCGATCTCGTCGAGCAGCGGCTGCGGGTCCTCGTAGCGGGTCCAGAGGCCTTCGAGGTTGAGCACGCCGAGGCCGCCGAGGTTGCCGATGGCGATGGCCTGCTGCGGGGAGACCACGCTGTCCATGGGCGCCGCCAGGAAGGGCAGCTCGAAGCGGTAGGCGTCGATCTGCCAGGCGATCGAGACCTCCTTCGGGTCGCGGGTCCGGCGGCTGGGGACGACGGCGATGTCGTCGAAGGAGTACGCCCGTCGGCCGCGCTTGCCTCGCCCGATCTCGATCTCAGTCACTTCGAGCCCTTCTGCTGCTTCTTTTGTCCCGGCCGGGTCACCCCGGCCGCCCACCAGTATCCCGCACCGGGCCGCCGCCGTGCCGCGGCCACCCGCGGGCCGGACGCCCCGGGCAGCGCGCAGGGCCCGCGCCGGGTGCGGCACGGGCCCTGCGGACGACGGGGGGTCAGCCCCGGCTGGTGTAGTTCGGGGCCTCGACGGTCATCTGGATGTCGTGCGGGTGGCTCTCCTTGAGGCCCGCCGAGGTGATCCGGACGAACCGGCCCTTGCTCTCCATCTCGGCGACGGTGGCCGCGCCGACGTAGCCCATGGTCTGCCGCAGGCCGCCGACCAGCTGGTGCAGCACGGCCGAGAGCGGGCCGCGGTAGGGCACCTGGCCCTCGATGCCCTCGGGCACGAGCTTGTCGTCGGAGGAGACCTCGGCCTGGAAGTAGCGGTCCTTGGAGTACGAGCGGCCCTGGCCGCGCGACTGCATGGCGCCGAGCGAGCCCATGCCGCGGTACGACTTGAACTGCTTGCCGTTGATGAACATCAGCTCGCCGGGCGACTCCTCGCAGCCGGCCAGCAGCGAGCCGAGCATCACGGTGTCGGCACCGGCGGCGAGCGCCTTGCCGATGTCGCCCGAGTACTGCAGGCCGCCGTCGCCGATGACCGGCACGCCGGCCGCCTGACAGGCGACGGCGGCCTCGTAGATCGCGGTGACCTGCGGCACGCCGATGCCGGCGACGACGCGGGTGGTGCAGATCGAGCCGGGGCCGACGCCGACCTTGACGCCGTCGACGCCGGCGTCGATCAGGGCCTGGGCGCCGTCGCGGGTGGCGACGTTGCCGCCGACCACGTCGACGGGGACGGCCGACTTGATCTTCTCGATCCAGGCGAGCGCGTTGTGGCTGTGGCCGTGCGAGGTGTCGACGACGAGGAAGTCGACGCCGGCGGAGACCAGGGCCTGGGCGCGGTCGAAGGCCTCGGCGGAGGCGCCGACGGCGGCGCCGACGAGCAGGCGGCCCTCGGCGTCCTTGGCGGCGTTCGGGTACTGCTCGGCCTTGACGAAGTCCTTGACGGTGATGAGGCCCTTGATCCGGCCCTCGTCGTCGACCAGCGGCAGCTTCTCGATCTTGTGGCGGCGCAGCAGCGCCATCGCGTCCACGCCGGAGATGCCGACCTTGCCGGTGATCAGCGGCATCGGGGTCATGATCTCCGCGACCTTGCGGCTGCGGTCGGGCTCGAAGGCCATGTCGCGGTTGGTGACGATGCCGAGCAGGCGGCCCTCGGGGGTGGCGACCGGGACGCCGCTGATGCGGAACTTCGCGCAGAGCGCGTCGGCGTCGGCGAGCGTCGCCTCGGGGCCGACCGTGATCGGGTCCGCGACCATGCCGGACTCGGAGCGCTTCACCAGGTCGACCTGGTTGGCCTGGTCCTCGACGGAGAGGTTGCGGTGCAGCACGCCGACGCCGCCCTGGCGGGCCATGGAGATGGCCATCCGCGACTCGGTGACCTTGTCCATCGCCGCGGAGAGCAGCGGGATGTTCACCCGGACGTTGCGGGAGACGCGCGAGGAGGTGTCGACCTCGTTGGGGAGCACCCCGGAGGCCCCCGGCAGCAGCAGGACGTCGTCGTACGTGAGCCCGAGCATCGCGAACTTCTCGGGTACGCCTGCGGCGTTGTAAGACATTTCTGGGGACCTTCCGTGGCGGCCGCTGATCTGATCGCTTCCGGATGAGGGTGTCCGGACGCGTGGGTCTCGGAGGGTGGGGCACCGGAGCAGGTCCGGCGTCACACCCCGCACACACCGGCACGGACCGATTCGCCAAGACGCCGCAATGCTGGAGGTTCCTCCAGGGGAACCCCGACCGCACCCACGAAACTTTGGCGACCTGCCCAGGCGCCGATACCCCATGGTACCGGCGTCCGGCGTGTCGGATGGCGCCTCCTGGACAACACCAGGATCAGGAGGACTCTTCCGCGAGCGCCCGCAGCCGGCTGAGCGCACGGTGCTGGGCGACGCGCACGGCGCCGGGCGACATGCCGAGCACCTCGCCCGTCTCCTCGGCGGACAGCCCGGCGGCGACCCGCAGCAGCACGAGTTCGCGCTGGCGGGCGGGCAGGTTGGAGAGCAGTTCCTTGATCCAGGCGGCGTCGCTGCTGAGCAGCGCGCGCTCCTCCGGGCCGAGCGACTCGTCGGCGGTCTCCGGCAGGCCGTCGGGCGGGATCACGGTGGAGCCGGGGCCGCGCATCGCGGCCCGCTGCAGGTCGGCGATCTTGTGGGCGGCGATGCCGTACACGAAGGCCTCGAAGGGCCGGCCCTCGTCGCGGTAGCGCGGCAGTGCGCAGAGCACCGCGACGCACACCTCCTGGACGACGTCGTCCACGTGGTGCCGGGCGCCGCCGGGCAGCCGGACGAGCCGGCCGCGGCAGTAGCGGAGGGCGAGCGGGTGCACGTAGGCGAGGAGGGCCTCGACGGCGGGGCCCTCCCCGGCGACGGCAGCCGCGACGACCTCGTTGAGCTGGGGGGACGGGCCGTTGCCCAGGACCGGCCGGCGGGGCCCGGCGGGGTGCGCGTACGAGACGGCCTCCGGGCCGTCGGGCTGTGCCTCGTCGGGCCGGGCCTCGGCCGGAGCGGCTGCCTCGTCGTCACGCATCGGTCCATGGTGCCTGGTCGACTCCGGGAACGCGGCACCGCGTCCGGAGTTGTGCACCGGAACGTTATGCGTGGACGCCGTACCCACCGCACCACCTCCCGCCGCTGTACCGGTCGCCGCCTCTGCGGTCGCACTCGTCTCCGCAGTACCTGTCCGCTGGTCCCCGAGGTGCTCCACTCCTCCATGGTGCAGCCTCGGGACCACCACGTCACACGTCCGGGCCAAGGGATCTGCCGGGCGGCACCCCCTCAGCGGACCAGACCCCAGCGGAAACCGAGCGCCACGGCGTGCGCGCGGTCCGATGCGCCGAGCTTCTTGAACAGCCGCCGGGCGTGCGTCTTGACGGTGTCCTCGGACAGGAAGAGCTCGCGCCCGATCTCCGCGTTGCTGCGGCCGTGGCTCATGCCCTCCAGCACCTGGATCTCACGGGCCGTCAGGGTCGGCGCCGCACCCATGTCGGGGCTGCGCAGCCGGCGGGGGGCCAGGCGCCAGGTCGGGTCGGCGAGGGCCTGGGTGACGGTGGCCCGCAGCTCGGCGCGGGAGGCGTCCTTGTGCAGGTAGCCGCGGGCGCCGGCGGCCACCGCGAGGGCGACGCCGTCGAGGTCCTCGGCGACGGTGAGCATGATGATGCGGGCGCCCGGGTCGGCGGACAGCAGCCGCCGGACCGTCTCCACCCCGCCGAGGCCGGGCATGCGGACGTCCATCAGAACGAGATCGGAGCGGTCGGCCACCCAGCGGCGGAGGACCTCCTCACCGTTCGTCGCAGTGGTCACCCGGTCGACGCCGGGCACGGTCGCGACCGCTCGGCGAAGCGCCTCCCGGGCGAGCGGGGAATCGTCGCAGACGAGGACGGATGTCATGACCGTCCTCCGCAGCTGATCCGCGTCACGTTGAGCCTCCTGGCTGGTACGAACTCTCTCCGACACGGCCGTTTGGCGACGGGCCCCGTTTCTGATCGCCGATGCCACCGCGATCGTTCCCGAGGTCCGGCACCCGCTAACCGCCTCCGTACATCCAACGACCGTCACTCGAATGAGTTACGGCCTTCGGGGCCATCACCACCACTGTACGTGGCCGACCCATCACACACGGGCCACCTCGCGGTGCACACGCCGCAGTTTCGTGCGGGCCGCGCACGGACCGCGCGGCGCGCGCGGCCGGACCCGGGCGGTCGCACCCCGGGGTCCGGTGCAGTGCCACCCGATTGCCACGCGGAGCCTGACCACCACCATGCCCCTTTTGTCCGTTTTTATAGCTTCCATACGGTCATTGACTGTTGTGTCGGTGTGTGGGTGACTTGTCCTGGTGAGTGGCGTAAGTCATATTTCCAGGTGTCCGTACCGGCCCCGTGCAGCCTCGCCGCAGCAAGCGGGCCCCGAGTCCTTGTGAAGCCGTCGAGTCCGAGCCCGAGTTCCGAGTGATTGAAGGGAATGACCCATGGCAGATTTCTCCCGCCTCCCCGGTCCCAACGCAGACCTCTGGGACTGGCAGCTCTCCGCCGCCTGCCGGGGCGTGGACAGCTCGCTGTTCTTCCACCCCGAGGGCGAGCGCGGGGCTGCGCGCAGCTCGCGCGAGGCGAGTGCGAAGGAGGTCTGCATGCGGTGCCCGGTGCGCGCCGAGTGCGCGGCGCACGCCCTCGCCGTCCGCGAGCCGTACGGTGTGTGGGGAGGCCTGACCGAGGACGAGCGCGAGGAGCTGCTCGGCCGGGCGCGCAACCGGCAGCTGGCCGAGGTGCCGCTGGCGATGCCGGCCAACATCCGGCGGTGACGCCGGGGCAGGGCCGGGAGCGCCAGGGTCCGGCGCGCCAGGCTGTGCAGAAACGTTTCAGTCGCGCCGCCGAACGGTGAGCGCGGCCCGTCAGTGTGCGGCGGCGACCGCCGTGAGCCGGTCCATCATCAGCTGCACCGCGGGCACGCCGACGAGGTCCGGCAGCGTCAGCGCCACCACCTCGCGCCGCGCCCGCTCCCCCGACGCCGCCACGAGGGGCACCGCCGCGACGCCCTCACGGCGCACCGTCCGCAGCGCCAGCCCCGGCAGCACCGCCACACCCAGGCCCGCCGCCACCAGTCCGACCACGGCAGGGTAGTCGTCGGTCGCGAAGTCGATCCGCGGCGCGAAGCCCGCCTCGCCGCACAGCTCCACCAGATGGCCGCGGCACTGCGGACAGCCCGCGATCCACGGCTCCTCCGCCAGCTCGGCCGGCGCCACCGGCCGGGCACCCCGGTCCGCCAGCGGATGACCTGCCGGGACCAGCACCACCAGCGGGTCGTCCAGCAGCGGCCGCACCACGAGCTCCGACCAGTCGGTCGCCGCGGCCGACGCCGCGGCCTCCAGCGCCGCCTCCGCCCGCGCCTGCCGGGGCGGGGCCTGCGGCTCCGGCACCGGCCCGGCACCCCCGTGCGCACCCGGGTAGCGGAACGCCAGCGCCACCTCGCACTCGCCGGCCCGCAGCATCGCCAGGGACTCCGGCGGCTCCGCCTCCACCAGCGAGACCCGCACCCCGGGCCGGGCGGCCCGCAGCTGCGCCACGGCCTGCGGCACCAGGGTGGAGCTGGCCGTCGGGAAGGACACCAGCCGCACCCGCCCCGAGCGCAGCCCGGCGATCGCGGCGACCTCCTCCTCCGCGGCCGACAGGCCCGCCAGGATCGCGGAGGTGTGCTTCAGCAGCACCTCGCCCGCCTCGCTGAGCTGCATGCCCCGGCCGGAGCGCACCACCAGCGGGGTCGCCACCGACTTCTCCAGCGCCTTCATCTGCTGGCTGACCGCCGGCTGGGTGCAGCCCAGCTCCCGCGCGGCGGCGGAGAAGGAGCCCGTCCGGGCGACGGCGCGCAGGACGCGGAGATGGCGGGCCTCGATCATGCGCCCAGGGTATAGGCGGGCGGGGGTCCGCCCGGCGGGCGGAAACGCCGGAGGCCCGGCCCGCCCCGGACGTGGTGTCCAGGGCGGGGCCGGGCCTCGCGGGGGCTGACAGGTGTCAGTGGGAGTGACCGTGGCCGCCGTGCGCGTGGCCGTTGTCGGACTCCTCCTCCTTCTTCTCCACCACGAGGGTCTCGGTGGTGAGAAGCAGGGCGGCGATGGACGCCGCGTTCTCCAGGGCGGAGCGGGTGACCTTGACCGGGTCGATGACGCCGGCCTTCACGAGGTCGCCGTACTCGCCGGTGGCCGCGTTGTAGCCGTGGCCGTCCTCCAGGTCGGCGACCTTGGAGGTGATGACGTAGCCCTCCAGGCCGGCGTTCTGGGCGATCCAGCGCAGCGGCTCGGCGAGCGCCTTGCGGACGACCGCGACACCGGTCGCCTCGTCGCCCGACAGGCCCAGGCCGCCGTCCAGCACCTTCTGCGCGTGGACGAGCGAGGCGCCGCCACCGGCGACGATGCCCTCCTCGACCGCGGCGCGGGTCGCGGAGATGGCGTCCTCCAGACGGTGCTTGCGCTCCTTGAGCTCCACCTCGGTGGCGGCGCCGACCTTGATGACGCAGACGCCGCCGGCCAGCTTGGCCAGGCGCTCCTGCAGCTTCTCGCGGTCCCAGTCGGAGTCGGTCGAGGCGATCTCGGCCTTGATCTGGCCGACACGGCCGGCCACGCCCTCGGCGTCGCCGGCACCGTCGACGAGGATGGTCTCGTCCTTGGTGACGGTGATGCGGCGGGCGCTGCCGAGCACGTCCAGGCCGGCCTGGTCGAGCTTGAGGCCGACCTCCTCGGAGATGACGGTCGCGCCGGTGAGGACGGCGAGGTCGCCGAGGATCGCCTTGCGGCGGTCGCCGAAGCCGGGGGCCTTGACGGCCACCGCGTTGAAGGTGCCGCGGATCTTGTTCACCACGAGGGTGGACAGCGCCTCGCCGTCGACGTCCTCGGCGATGATCAGCAGCGGGCGGGAGCCGCCGCCCTGCAGGATCTTCTCCAGCAGCGGGAGGAGCTCCTGGATGGAGGAGATCTTGCCCTGGTTGATCAGGACGTACGGGTCCTCCAGGACCGCTTCCTGGCGCTCCGCGTCCGTGACGAAGTACGGCGACAGGTAGCCCTTGTCGAACTGCATGCCCTCGGTGAACTCGAGCTCGACACCGAAGGTGTTCGACTCCTCGACGGTGATGACACCGTCCTTGCCGACCTTGTCGATCGCCTCGGCGATGAGCTCGCCGACCTGGGTGTCCTGCGCGGAGAGGGAGGCGACGGCGGCGACGTCGTCCTTGCCCTCGATCTCGCGGGCGATGGAGAGGAGGTGCTCGGAGACCGCGGCGACGGCCTTGTCGATGCCCTTCTTCAGGGCGGCCGGACCGGCACCGGCGGCGACGTTGCGCAGACCCTCGTTGACCAGGGCCTGGGCGAGCACGGTGGCGGTGGTGGTGCCGTCACCCGCGACGTCGTTGGTCTTGGTGGCGACCTCCTTGACGAGCTGCGCGCCGAGGTTCTCGTACGGGTCGTCGAGCTCGACCTCGCGGGCGATCGTCACACCGTCGTTGGTGATGGTGGGGGCGCCGAACTTCTTGTCGATGACGACGTTGCGGCCCTTGGGGCCGATGGTCACCTTGACGGTGTCGGCCAGCTTGTTGACACCGCGCTCCAGCGAGCGGCGGGCGTCCTCGTTGAACTGCAGGATCTTCGCCATGTTCCCGTTTCCTCAAGGGTGTTACGGACGGACCGTGTGGATGGACCAACAAGCGCGCCCCGGGCCCGGGTCAGTGCTGACGCGGTTCCGGGGCGGGCTGCTGAGGCTTACTTCTCGATGATGGCGAGAACGTCACGAGCCGAGAGGACGAGGTACTCCTCGCCCTGGTACTTGACCTCGGTGCCGCCGTACTTCGAGTACAGGACGATGTCACCGACGGCGACGTCGAGCGGCAGGCGCTGACCGTCCTCGAAACGGCCCGGGCCGACGGCCAGGACGACGCCCTCCTGGGGCTTCTCCTTGGCGGTGTCCGGGATAACCAGGCCGGAGGCCGTGGTGGTCTCGGCGTCGAGCGGCTGGACCACAATGCGGTCCTCGAGCGGCTTGATGGCAACCTTGCTGCTGGTGGTCACGTCCGAGTTCCCCTTCGGAGATTACGGGGTTGTCTAACAGGAAAGGGCGATGTCAGCAGGCCTGCCGTCGCGGGGGTCAGGCTCGCTCGTCGCGTTGGCACTCACCCGGGGGGAGTGCCAGGAACGACCATAGGCCGCGGTTAGCACTCAGTCAACCAGAGTGCCAACGGAGACGCGGGTGTGTCGCGAAAGAGGTGAGCAGTCGTACTCATGCACGACGCACCGGCGCGGCGGACGCGGCGGACGCGGCCGGCGGTGGATCACCGCCGTCGTGCACGGGCTGCCGGCCGCGGTGCTGCTGCTCGGCGCCGTGGCCGCGGGCAGCGGCCGGTGCAACCGACCCGAGCCGCGACAATGGCCGGGTGGAGATCGAATCGTTCCGGGCCCTGCTGACCGACGAGGGCCGCGCCCTGCTCGCCGAGCTGCGCGCCTTCACCCCCGACCAGGAGCTGGCGCTCGCGACCCGGCTGCGCCGCGAGCACCCGGCGGAGCTCGTCCGCGCCGCGTTCGAGCAGGCCAGGCTGCGGCAGCGGGCCCGCGCGAAGTTCGGCGACGACGCCGACGCCCTGTACTTCACCCCGGACGGCGTCGAGCAGGCGACCCGGCGCAGCGTCGCCGAGTGGCGGGCGCAGCGGTTCGCGGCGCTGGGCGTGCGGCGGCTGGCCGACCTGTGCTGCGGCATCGGCGGCGACGCGATCGCGCTGGCCCGGGCGGGCGTGTCGGTGCTGGCCGTCGACCGCGACCCGCTGACCTGCGCCGTGGTGGAGGCGAACGCGGCCGCGCTGGGGCTGTCGGCGCTGGTGGAGGTGCGGTGCTCGGACGTCGCCGGGATCGACGTGTCCGGCTTCGACGCGGTCTTCACCGACCCCGCGCGGCGCACCTCGCGCGGGCGGGTCTTCGACCCGGAGGCGTACTCGCCGCCGCTGTCGTGGGCCGTCGAGGCGGCGCGGCGCACGCCGTTCGGTGCGCTGAAGGTCGCGCCGGGCATCCCGCACGAGCTGGTGCCCGGGGACGCCGAGGCCGAGTGGGTCTCCGACCACGGCGAGGTCAAGGAGGCGGTGATCTGGTTCGGCACGGGCGCCGCCGAGCCGTACCGGGCCACCGTGCTGCCGGGCGGCCACAGCCTCGCCGGGGCGGGGCTGCCCGCGGAGGCCGGGCCGGTCGGCCGGTACCTGTACGAGCCGGACGGCGCCGTCATCCGGGCCCGGCTGGTCTCCGACGTGGCCGCGCAGGTCGGCGGGCGGCTGATCGACCCGATGATCGCCTACCTGACCTCCGACCGGCTGGTCGCGACGCCGTACGCGCACGCGTACGAGATCGGCGAGGCGATGCCGTACAACGTCAAGCGGCTGAAGGCGCTGCTGCGGGAGCGCGGCGCGGGCACCGTGGTGATCAAGAAGCGCGGGATCGCGATCACTCCGGAGGAGCTGCGGCGGCAGCTGCGGCCGAGCGGGCCGCACGAGGTGACGGTGATCATCAGCCGCACCGACCACGGGCCGCTGATGATGCTCGGTCAGCCCGCGTCGATGTAGTCCTCCAGGCGGGCGACCGCGAAGCCCTGCTCCCGGATGCGGCTGAGCAGCTCGCCGAACATCTTCGTCATCGACTCGCCCTTGAGGTCCTTCGGGCCGCGGAAGTGGGCGAGGATGATGTCGCCCGGGCGCAGCTTCTTGTCGGCGGCCTGGTACTGCATGTTGTGGATCTGCATCGACTCCCGCCACAGCACGACCGCGCGCGGGCCGCAGGCGCGGACGGCGGTGCGCAGCCCGTCGCTGTGCGCGCCGTCCCCGTAGGGCGGGCGGAAGAGCAGCGGGGCGGTGCCGTACTGCTCGGTGAGGGCCGCCTGGGCGTCGCACACCTCGGCGTGCTGCCGCTCCGGGGAGACCGTGCTCATCGCGGGGTGGTCGGTGCTGTGGTTGTGGATGTGGTTGCCGAGGGCCTGCAGCGGCTTGAAGTAGCCGTAGTCGCCGCGGACGATGTCGCGGGTCAGGAACATCGAGAACGGCACCCTGAGGTCGGTCATCATCTCGACGAACCGCGGGTCCTTCTCCGCGCCGTCGTCGACAGTGATGAAGACGACCCTGTCGTGGGTGGGCACCTCGCTGAAGACCGGCACCTCGCCGTCGGCCGACAGCTTGACCGGCTTGTCGGCGGGCGCGGCGGGGGCGGCGGGGAGCGGCTGGAGGCCCCACTTCGCCCAGACGGCGGCCGGGTCGGCCGGAGGTGCGGCCGCGGCGGTGGTGCCGGCCGGGCTGCCGGACGGGCCGGTGGGGGCGGGCGGCGCGGCGGGCCCGTGCGGCGGGCCGCCGCACGCCGCGACGGCCGCCAGGAGGGCCAGTGCCCCCGCAACCCGGACCCAGGACCTCTTCGGCACAGCGCGCTCCCCCACCCGCGATCCGGCACCGGATCGTGCGAATTCTCAGAGAGGCACGCTACTCGACATACGTACTGGTGAACGACCAGCGGTGCACGGGTCGCGCGAGCAGCCCGGCCGGCGGGTCGGGGACGGCGCCCGGCTCGCCCGGCCACCACGTGATCAGCAGGACGCGCCCGCCGTCGGCGGTGAACACCTCGCTGCGCAGCGGCGCGGCGGGGCGCAGCGCGGGCAGGGCGGTCTCCCGTACCCAGCGCTCCAGTTCGGCGGCCCGGCCGTCGGCGGCGCGGGCCTCCCACATGTGCGCGCGGGTCACCCCAGCGACTCGTGGGCGTGCGCGTGCACGTCGGTGTGCGGCACGTGCACCTCGGTGACCGGGAGCGAGGAGTCGGCGGACAGGTCGAACGCCGAGGGCGTGCGGTTGCGGCGCACCATCTCGGCGCCGAGTGCGGCGACCATCGCGCCGTTGTCGGTGCACAGGCCCGGCCGCGGCACCCGCAGCACGATGCCCGCCCGGTCGCAGCGCTGCTGGGCCATCTCGCGCAGCCGGGAGTTGGCGGCCACGCCGCCGCCGATCATCAGGTGGTCGACGCCGTTGTCCTTGCACGCCCGGACGGCCTTGCGGGTGAGCACGTCGGTGACGGCCTCCTGGAAGGAGGCGGCGACGTCGGCCACCGGCACGTCCTCGCCCGCGCGGCGCTTCGCCTCGACCCAGCGGGCGACGGCGGTCTTCAGGCCGGAGAAGGAGAAGTCGTAGGCGGGGTCGGCGGCGGTGCTCAGGCCGCGGGGGAAGGCGATGGCCTTCGGGTCGCCGTCGCGGGCGGTGCGGTCGACGATCGGGCCTCCGGGGAAGCCGAGGCCGAGCACCCGGGCGACCTTGTCGAAGGCCTCGCCGGCCGCGTCGTCGATGGTCGCGCCGAGCGGGCGGACGTCGCTGGTGATGTCGGCCGAGATCAGCAGCGAGGAGTGGCCGCCGGAGACCAGCAGGGCCATCGTCGGCTCGGGGAGGCGGCCGTGCTCCAGCTGGTCGACGCAGATGTGCGAGGCCAGGTGGTTGACGCCGTACAGCGGCTTGTCGAGCGCCCACGCGTACGCCTTGGCGGCGGAGACGCCGACCAGCAGGGCGCCGGCGAGGCCCGGGCCCGCGGTGACGGCGATGCCGTCGAGGTCGGAGGCCTTGACCCCGGCGGTCTCCAGGGCGCGCCGGATCGTCGGGACCATCGCCTCCAGGTGCGCCCGGCTGGCGATCTCGGGCACGACGCCGCCGTACCGGGCGTGGTCGTTGACGCTGGAGGCGACCGCGTCGGCGAGCAGGGTGGTGCCGTGGACGATGCCGACGCCGGTCTCGTCGCAGGAGGTCTCGATGCCGAGGACGAGCGGTTCGTCAGCCATTCTTCGGGTCCTTCGAATCGTGCGTGGGGTGGTCGAGGCGCATGACGAGCGCGTCGACGTTCGCCGGCTGGTAGTAGCCGCGGCGGACGCCGACCGGCTGGAAGCCGAACCGCTCGTAGAGGCGCTGGGCGCGCAGGTTGTCGACCCTGACCTCCAGCAGCAGTTCGGTGCAGCCGCGGCGGGCGGACTCCTCGACGAGGTCGGTGAGCAGCGCGCTGCCGAGGCCGGCGCCCTGGAGGCGGTCGTCGACGGCGATGGTCTGGACGTCGCCCTCGGCGCCGACGGCCATCAGGCCGGCGTAGCCGACGACGCGGCCGTCCCCGGTGGTGGCGACGGTGTAGTGGCGGGTGCCGCCGGGGTGCGCCTCGGCCAGCTCCGACCAGTACATGGCGGGCGACCAGGCGTCCTCGGGGAAGAGCCGGAGTTCGAGCTCCATCACCGGCTCGATGTCCCACCAGCGCATCGGCCGGAGGGTGACGGCGGTCATGCCGGAAGCACCGCCTTGTAGCCCGCGGGCACCTGGGCGTCCGGGCGGCGCAGGTAGAGCGGGGCGTTCGGCAGCAGGTCGCGGCCGGCGGCGAGTTCGGCGGCGGCGAACGCGGCGAGCGCGCCGGCCGAGACGTGCGCGGGGCCGGTCGCCCCGGGGAAGGCGTCGGGGTAGAGGAGGGCGCCCGCGCCGACCGAGCGGGCCGGCGGGACGAGGTCGCCGGGCCGGTCGACGGACGGTCCCGCGGTGCGGGTGCCGTCGGCGTCGTACGAGGCCCAGTAGACCTCCTTGCGGCGTGCGTCGGTGGCGGCGGTGAACGCCCCGGCCATGCCCTCGGTGCGGGCCTGGTGGGCGATCGCGTCGAGCGTGCAGACGCCGTGCACGGGCACGCCGAGCGCGTCGCCGAGCGCGGCGGCCGTCACCAGGCCGACCCGCAGGCCGGTGTACGGGCCGGGGCCGACGCCGACCGCGACGGCGGTCAGCGCGCGCTTGTCGACGCCGGCGCTGCGGAGCACCGTGTCGATGGTGGGCAGGAGCAGCTCCCCGTGCCGTCTGGCGTCGACCTCGTAGGACTCGGCGAGGACGGCGGTGCCGTCGTGGACGGCGGCGGTGACGGCGGGGGTGGCGGTGTCGAACGCGAGCAGCAGCACGGCTCCAAGGTTAGAGGGTCGTCCGGCGGTGGCGTCCCGGCGGTACGGGCGGGGGCGGGACGCGGCAGGCCCGGGACGGGAGGGGAACACACCATCGGATCGCCCCTGTCCGTCCGTGCGGACCTGGCACGATGGGGCCCGACACGTGGAGCGAGCGGCGGGAGCGTACGTGGTGAGGATGGGTCCTGGCGTGGTGGTCGCCGGGCTGACGGCGGCGGCGATGGCCGTCGTGACGCTGCTGGCCGTGCAGGCGGACGGCGCCGGGTCGCGGGCCGCCGCCGCGGAGGCGTCGGCCGGTGCCGCCACCGAGGCCGCGCCGAGCAGCGGGCCCGCTCCCACCGCACCGGCGCTGCCGGCCTCCTCCGGTACGGGCTACCGCGTCGTGTACTCGATCGCCGGGCACCGGGTGTGGCTGGTCGACCCGCGGAAGACGCCGGAGCTGCAGGCCTCGTTCGCGGTGACCCCGGGCTCGGCGGAGCCGTCCCCGGGCAGCTACAGCGTGTACAGCCGCACGGCCACCGGGAAGGGCACGGACGGGCGGCAGATCGAGCACGTCGTGCGGTTCACCCAGCAGAGCGGCACGGTGTTCGGCTTCTCGGCCGCGGTGGACGGCTCGACGGAGCCGCCGGAGGCGGGCCTGCGGACGGGCGGGATCCGCTCGGCGCGGGCCGACGGGCAGCTGCTGTGGGACTTCGCGCCGACCGGCACCCGGGTGGTCGTGACGCCCTGAACCGGGCCGGACCGGGCGCCCCGGGCAGGGCCGGCGGGCCCGCCGGGCGGCCGTCCCGCGGCGGCCGGGCGGCCCGCCGGGTCAGGCGGCCCGCGGCGGGGCGGACGGCTCCGGGCGGGCCGGTGCGGGCGCCGGGCGCGCGGGCGGGGTGGAGACGGCTGCGGCGGACGCGCAGGCCGCCAGCAGTGCCCGCATCGGGACTCCGGCCGGGGCCGCGGTCGCGGTCCGCTCGGGCCGGTCCTGCGGCGTGGGTGCCGCAGCGGGGGTGGTGCTCGACATGGGGCGCCTCCCTAGTTAGGCGGACCTAACCTCGGAGTCCATCCCATCACGAGCAGCCGCCGCGCCGCAACACCTTGCCGACACCGTGTCGGTAACCGTCGGCCCACCGCGGCCGGGACGAAGGCTGGGGCGAAGGCCGGGACGCCCGCCCGGCGGAGCGGCCGGGAGCAGGCCGGGGGCGGGCCGGGAGGCACCCGGACGGGTGGTGCGGGTGCGGCTCAGCCCTCGCCCAGCACCGTGAGGTCGGCGCCGCCCCAGCGGGCGCCGAGCCCGGTCACCGTCACGCGGCGCGGGTCGAGGTCGTCGTCGGCGGCCTCGGCGCCGATCGCCCGTTCGATCCGCACCTCCAGGCGCTCGTCGCTGAGCTGCTCGACCTTGCCCTCGCCCCACTCCACGACCACCACCGACTCCGGCAGCGAGACGTCCAGGTCGAGGTCCTCCATCTCGTCCAGCCCGCCGCCGAGCCGGTACGCGTCGACGTGCACCAGCGCCGGGCCGCCGGTCAGCGACGGGTGCACCCGGGCGATGACGAAGGTCGGCGAGGTCACCGCCCCGCGGACGCCCAGGCCCAGGCCCAGGCCGCGGGTGAGCGTGGTCTTGCCGGCGCCCAGCTCCCCGGAGAGCAGCACCAGGTCACCGGGGCGCAGCAGCGCGGCGAGGCCCCGGCCGAGCCGGCCCATCCGCTCGGGGGTGGCGACGGTGAGGGTGAGCTGGTTGCCCATGGCGGTGTCGGTGTCCTTCCGGTGGCGGCGCGCGGCGAGGGGTCAGCGTTCGGGGCGCGGGGCGGGCGGCGGGGCGGCGTGGGCGTGCCCGGCCGCGCGGTGGAGCAGTTCGAGCAGGTGCAGGTCGACCGCTTCGGGGCGTTCCAGCATCAGCAGGTGCCCGGTGTCGGGCAGCACGACGAGCGCGGCCCCGGGCAGGGCCCGGGCGATGTCCTCGCTGTGCGACGGCGGGGTGAGGAGGTCCTCGGTGCCGGCGAGGACGAGCACTGGGATGCCGTCCAGCGCGGCGAGCGCCGCCTTCTTGTCGTGCAGGCCGAACGCCGGGTAGAACTCGGCGACCACGTCGATCGGCGTGGCGTCGAGCAGCTGCTCGGCGAACCTCGCGACCTGCGGGTCGACGTCGTTCGAGCCGAAGGAGAACCGGCGGTAGAAGATCGCGGCGACGTCCGCGCCGAACCGTCGGGTGGCCTCCACGATCTCGACCTGGCGGCCGAGCAGCTTCACGGTGAGGGGGGCGATCCGGCGGAGCAGCTTGGCGCCGATCGGCGGGAGGCCGAGGGTGACGGAGTCCCAGTCGCCGGCGAGGGTGCCGACGAGGGCGACCCCGGCGACCCGCTCGCGGAACAGCTCCGGGTGCTGGTCGGCGAGCGCCATGACCGTCATGCCGCCCATGGAGTGCCCGACCAGCACGACCGGGCCCTCGGGCACGGCCGCGTCGAGCACGGCCTTCAGGTCGCCGCCGAGCTGGTCGATGGAGGCCGGCTCACCGGCGAGGTACGAACGGGAGCGCTCCGAGCGGCCGTGGCTGCGGTGGTCCCAGAAGACCAGCCGCATGCCGTCGCGCAGGGCGGCGCGCTGGAAGTGCCAGCTGTCCTGGCTGAGGCAGTAGCCGTGGCAGAAGACGACGGTCAGCGGCGGGGCGGCGGGGCCGGGCGCGCCCGGGGCGGCGCCCTGGGCGGCCCGGGCGAGTGCGCCGGTGCCGGCGAGCAGGCCGGGCAGGCCGCTGCGGTCGACCGGGCCGCCGCGGCGGCGGGCGAACCAGCCGCGCCGCGCACGGCCGTCCTCCTCGGGCCGGACGGGCGGCTCGGCGCCGGGTTCGGGCCAGCCGGTGCCGTCCAGCTCGACGTAGAGCTCGGTGCCGTCGGGGGCTGCGACGGTGCGCGGGCGGCCGCGCAGCGAGCCGTACGGGGCGGCGGCGTCGAGCTCCTCGCGGGCCCGGCGGCGCATCGACCGGCCGACGGTGAGGCGTTCGATCGCCACGCCGGCGGCGGCACCGGCCGCGACCACGCCCAGGGAGATGCCGATCAGACCGGCGCGGCTGACGCCGGAGGAGGCCGACCCGGCGACCCGGGCCGCCGCGACGACGGGGTTGGTGCCGGCCGGCTCCGTCATGAGGTCCCGGCCCCGGCGGCGCCCACGTAGCGGCGCGGCACCCGGGATCCGATCCGGGTGATGATCTCGTAGCTGAGGGTGCCGGAGGCCCGGCCCCAGTCCTCGGCCGTCGGCTCGCCGTGCTCGCCGCTGCCGAACACCAGGACCTCGGTGCCGACCTCGGGCGCGTCGCCGCCGAGGTCGACGACGAACTGGTCCATCGCGACCCGGCCGGCGACCGTGCGCCACTTGCCGCCGATCTGCACCGGGCCGGTGTTGGAGGCGTGCCGCGGGATGCCGTCGGCGTACCCGACCGGGACGAGGCCCAGGGTGGTGTCGCCCGGGGTCGTGTAGTGGTGGCCGTAGCTGACGCCGTGGCCGCCGGGCACCGTCTTGACGAGGGCCAGCCGGGCGGTCAGCGACATCACCGGGCGCAGCCCGAAGTCGGCGGGGCCGCCGACGTCCGGCACCGGCGACAGCCCGTACATGGCGAGGCCGGGCCGGACGAGGTCGTAGTGCGACTGCGGGAGCAGCAGCGTCGCCGGCGAGTTCGCGAGGTGCCGCACCTCGGGGCGGACGCCCTGGGCCTCGGCGTACGCGACGGCATCGGCGAAGCCGTCCAGCTGCGCCTGGATCGAGGGGTGGCCGGGCTCGTCGGCGGCGGCGAAGTGCGACCAGAGGCCGACGATCTCGACGAGGCCCTCGGCCTGTGCGCGCAGCGCGGCGGCGACGAGGTCGGGCCAGTCGTGCGGCTGGCAGCCGTTGCGGCCGAGCCCGGTGTCGGCCTTGAGGTGGATGCGGCCCGGCACGCCCGTCTCGCGCACGGCGGGAAGCAGCTCGTCGAGCGCCCACAGGCCGCTGACGGCCACGTCGACGTGCGAGCGCAGCGCCTGCTGCCACGGGCCGCCCGGTGTCCACAGCCAGCAGAGGATGCGGGCCTGCTCGGGGCGGATGCCGGCGGCGCGCAGCGCCAGCGCCTCCTCGGGGGTGGCCGTGCCCAGCCAGCGGACGCCCGCGGCGATCGCCTCGCGGGCGCAGGGCAGCGCGCCGTGGCCGTAGGCGTCCGCCTTGACCACGGCCATCAGTGCGGCATCGGTGCGCGCCCCGAGCGCGGAGAGGTTGTCGCGCAGGGCGGCCAGATCGATGGCGGCCTCGGCGCGGACCCCGTTCGTCAGGGCGGCGGTCCCGGTCGTCTTCGCAGTTGTCATCGCGTATCAGTCTCCCAGACCGGCGCCGCTGCCCGGCTCACGACCCCGGCCGGGCACGGCGGTCGTCAGGGGAAGACGCCCGAAACGGAACGGATGGTTCCGCCCCGTTCGGCCGTTCGGGCCGGTACGGAGCGGACGGTTCCGCCCAGGTCAGGCGTTCGGACCGGTACGGACCGCCCGCCAGGCCGCCGGCAGCGCCCGGGCGATGCCGAGGGCGGTGGCGGGCGCGCCGTCAGCGGCGGCCCGGCCCGCCAGCCCGTGCAGGTACGCGGCCGCCGAGGCGGCGTCGAACGGGGAGAGGCCGGTGGCGAGGAGCGCCCCCGCGAGGCCCGAGAGCACGTCGCCGCTGCCGGCGGTGGCCAGCCAGGACGTGCCGGTCGGATTCACCCGGACGGCACCGTCGGGCGCGGCGACCACCGTGGTGGAGCCCTTGAGGAGCACGGTCGCCCGGTAGGCGGCGGCGATCCGCCGGGCGGTCGCGAGACGGGCCGCGGCCAGGTCGTCCGCGGCGGGCGGCGGCCCCCCGTCGGCCCCGGCGAGCAGCCGGGCGGCCTCGCCGGTGTGCGGGGTGAGCAGCACGGGCGCGCTCCGCCCGGCCAGCGCGGACGGGCCGGTCCGGGCGAGTTCGGTGAGACCGTCGGCGTCGACCAGCACGGGCACGTCCGAGGCCAGGGCCTCGCCGAGCACGTCCGCGGCGCCCTCCCCGGAGCCCGGGCCCGCCACCCACGCCTGCACCCGGCCGGCGTCCCGGGGACCGCCTCCGGTCACCAGGGCCTCCGGGAAGCGCCGCACGACCTCGGCGGCGGCCGTGCCCGCGTAGCGCACCGCGCCCGCGCCGCCGTGCAGGGCGCCCGCCACGGCGAGCAGCGCCGCCCCCGGGTAGCGCGCCGACCCGGCCGCGACACCGACGACGCCCCGCCGGTACTTGTCGCTCTCCGCGCCCGGCACCGGGAGCAGCGCCGCGACGTCCGCGTGCTGGAGGGCGGCCACGGCGGGCTCCGGCAGGTCGAGGCCGATCCCGACCAGTTGCACCACCCCGGCGTACGAGGCGCCCGGGTCGACGAGCAGCCCGGGCTTGTACGTGCCGAAGCAGACCGTGACGTCGGCGCGGAGGGCGGCCCCGGCGACCTCGCCGGTGTCCGCGTCGACACCGCTGGGCACGTCGACCGCGACGAGCCGGCCGCGCCGCGGCAGCACCGCGTACGGCTGCGCCTCGGGCCGCAGCCCGCCCCGCCCGCCGATGCCGACGATGCCGTCGAGCACGAGGTCGGCCCGCTCGAACGCGGCGGGGCCGTCCGGCCCGGCGGTCACCCGTCCGCCCGCGGCGCGCAGCGCGGCGAGGCCGCCCGGGTGCGCGCGGCCGGGCGACAGCAGGACGGCGGAGACCCGGGCGCCGCGGCGGGCGAGCGCGGCACCGGCGTACAGCGCGTCACCGCCGTTGTCGCCGCTGCCGGCGAGGACGTGCACCCGGGCGCCGTACACGCGGGGCAGGAGGCGGGCGCAGGTCGCGGCGAGGCCGGCCGCGGCGCGCTGCATCAGGGTGCCCTCGGGGAGGCGGGCCATCAGGGCGGCCTCGGCGGCGCGGACGTGTTCGGCGGTGTGTGCGTGGCGCATGCGGGGCCCTCCTCGGACGCGCCCGGCGGCGCGTCAGCCTTCGGCGATCACTACCGCCGACGCTACGCCCGCGTCGTGACTGAGCGACACGTGCCACGAACGGACGCCGAGTTCGGCGGCGCGGGCGGCGACGGTGCCGGTGACCCGCAGCACGGGCCGGCCGGAGTCCTCGGTGTGCACCTCGGCGTCGGTCCAGTGCAGGCCGGCGGGCGCACCGAGCGCCTTCGCGAGGGCCTCCTTCGCGGCGAAGCGGGCGGCGAGCGAGGCGGTGCCGCGGCGGGCGCCCGACGGCAGGTGCAGCTCGGCCTCGGTGAACAGCCGGTCCGCGAGCTGCGGGGTGCGTTCCAGCGACTCCCCGAACCGCTCGATCTCCGCGACGTCGATGCCGACCCCGATGATCACCCGCGCACTCCTTCACGACACCGTCCGACACCGTCCGATGCCGGGGACTGTACGGCACACTTTCGGGTGAGTACCGCTTCGATCACCCTCCCGGACCGGTCCGTACGCCTACCGTGCGGTGCGGCACCGATCGGCAGGAGGGAGAAGGGCCATGGTCGCCATGCCAGCCGTCGAGCACCCGCTGCCTGCGGACGACCTGCTCCGCGCGTTCCTGGAGCTGGACACCCCGCCGGGCTTCAAGGCCGAGCTCATCGAAGGGGAGATCGTCGTGACACCGCCGCCGGACGGATCGCACGAGACCGCGTTCGCACTGCTCAACCGGCAGTTCATGCGCAGATCCGCGGTCGAGCTCGACCTCGCCGGGACGAAGGGCCTCGTCACCCCGGGCGGCCGGTTCGTCCCGGACGGCACGCTCAGCCCGGTGGGGCACTTCGAGGACAGCGCGCCGTGGGCGGACGCGTCGGGCGTGCTGCTGGTCTTCGAGATCACGTCCACCAACCCGGCCAGGGACCGGGAGGCCAAGCGCCGGGGCTACGCAGCTGCGGGTGTGCCCTGTTACCTGCTGATCGACCGCAGCAGGGCGGACGTGGTGCTCTTCACCGACCCGGAGGACGGCGACTACACCGCGCACGTCCAGGTGTCGTTCGGCAAGCCGCTGGACCTGCCGGCCCCGTTCTCGTTCGCGCTCGACACGGGGCCCCTGCGGTAGGGCGCAGCCGCCGCAGGGGCCCCGTGCCGGACGTCGGCTACTCGACGGTGACGGACTTCGCGAGGTTGCGCGGCTGGTCGACCTCGTGGCCCTTGGCGGTGGCCAGCTCGCAGGCGAACACCTGCAGCGGCACCGTCGACACCAGCGGCTGGAGCAGCACCGGGGTCGCCGGGATGCGGATCAGGTGGTCGGCGTACGGCACGACCGCCTCGTCGCCCTCCTCGGCGATCACGATGGTGCGCGCGCCGCGGGCCCGGATCTCCTGGATGTTGGAGACGATCTTGTCGTGCAGGATCGAGCGGCCGCGCGGCGACGGCACGACCACGACGACCGGCAGGCCCTCCTCGATCAGGGCGATCGGACCGTGCTTGAGCTCGCCGGCGGCGAAGCCCTCGGCGTGCATGTACGCGAGCTCCTTGAGCTTCAGCGCGCCCTCCAGGGCGACCGGGAAGCCCACGTGGCGGCCGAGGAAGAGCACCGACTTCGCGTCGGCCAGCGAGCGCGCCAGCTCGCGGACGGGCTCCATGGTCTCCAGCACCTGCTCGATGGCCCTGGGGGCGTCGCCGAGCTCGCGGATGATGCCGACGATCTCGTCGCCCCACTTGGTGCCGCGCACCTGGCCGAGGTAGAGCGCCACGAGGTAGCAGGCGACCAGCTGGGTGAGGAACGCCTTGGTCGAGGCGACCGCGACCTCCGGGCCGGCGTGCGTGTAGAGCACCGCGTCGGACTCGCGCGGGATCGTCGAGCCGTTGGTGTTGCAGATCGCCAGCACCTTGGCGCCCTGCTCGCGGGCGTGGCGCAGCGCCATCAGGGTGTCCATGGTCTCGCCGGACTGCGAGATGGCGACGACCAGGGTGCGGTCGTCCATGATCGGGTCGCGGTAGCGGAACTCGCTGGCGACCTCGACCTCGCAGGGGATGCGGGTCCAGTGCTCGATCGCGTACTTGGCGATCATGCCGGCGTGGAAGGCGGTGCCGCAGGCGACGATGACGACCTTGTCGACCTCGCGCAGCACCTGGTCGGGGATGCGCAGCTCGTCGAGGTGCAGGCGGCCGTCGGTGCCGATGCGGCCGAGGAGGGTGTCGGCGACGGCCTTCGGCTGCTCGGCGATCTCCTTGAGCATGAAGTAGTCGTAGCCGCCCTTCTCGGCGGCGGAGGCGTCCCAGTCGACGTGGTACTCGCGCACCTCGGCCGGGGTGCCGTCGAAGTTCGTCACGAGGACGCCCTCGCGGCGCAGCTCGACGACCTGGTCCTGGCCGAGCTCGATCGCCTCACGGGTGTGCGCGATGAAGGCGGAGACGTCGGAGGCGAGGAAGTTCTCGCCCTCGCCGCGGCCGACGACCAGCGGGGAGTTGCGGCGGGCGCCGACGACGACGTCCGGGGCGTCGGCGTGCACGGCGACGAGGGTGAAGGCGCCGTCCAGGCGGCGGCAGACGGCCCGCATGGCCTCCGCCAGGTCACCGTCGTAGGCCTCGCCCAGCAGGTGGGCGACGACCTCGGTGTCGGTCTCCGAGCGCAGGGTGTGGCCGCGCCCGGCGATCTCGGCGCGCAGCTGCGCGAAGTTCTCGATGATGCCGTTGTGGACGACCGCGACCTTGCGGTCGTCGTCCAGGTGGGGGTGGGCGTTGGCGTCCGTCGGACCGCCGTGGGTGGCCCACCGGGTGTGGCCGATGCCCGTGGTGCCGGCCGGGAGAGGGGTCTCGGCCAGCGACTTCTCAAGGTTGGCGAGCTTGCCCGCCCGCTTGTCCGTGGCGAGGCTCCACTGCCCGTCGAGCCCCTGGGTCTGCACGGCCACACCGGCGGAGTCGTACCCGCGGTACTCCAGCCGTTGCAGACCTGCGATCACTACGTCGAGGGCCGTCTGGGACCCCACATATCCAACGATTCCGCACATGCGTGCCAGCATATGCGGCGTTCCGTTCACGCAGCCCACGCATGCCGCTCACCCCGGCCACGCCGTCCGGCAACCGCGCGTGACCGACACCACAGCACCCGCCGGGGCCGCTTCGGCCCACAATGGAGGATGTGCTGACCGAACTCTGTACGCGGGGCGCCCCCACCCAGGCGCCCACCCCCTCCCCGTACGTGGATCTGGACCGGGCCGAGTGGAGCGCTCTGCGCGAGCGCACCCCGATGCCCCTGACCGCCGAGGAGGTCGAACGGCTGCGCGGCCTGGGCACCGCCCTCGACCTCGACGAGGTGCGCGACGTCTACCTGCCGCTCTCCCGGCTGCTCAACCTGTACATCCATGCGACGCACGAGCTGCGCAGCACCGTCGGCACCTTCCTGGACACCCCGGACACCGAACGCATCCGCACGCCGTTCGTCATCGGCGTGGCCGGCTCGGTGGCGGTCGGCAAGTCGACCACCGCGCGTCTGCTGAAGGCCCTGCTGGCCCGCTGGCCCGAGCACCCCCGGGTGGAGCTCGTCACCACCGACGGCTTCCTGCTGCCCAACGCCGAGCTGCGGCGCCGCGGCCTGATGGCCCGCAAGGGGTTCCCCGAGTCGTACGACCGGCGGGCCCTGATGCGCTTCGTCGCCGACGTGAAGGCCGGCAAGGAGCGGGTGACGGCCCCGGTCTACTCGCACCTGGTGTACGACATCGTGCCGGACCGGCGGCTCACCGTGGAGCGCCCCGACATCCTCATCGTCGAGGGCCTGAACGTGCTGCAGCCCGCGCTGCCCGGCAGCGACGGCCGCACCCGCCTGGCCGTCGCCGACTACTTCGACTTCTCGATCTACGTCGACGCGCGCACCGACGACATCGAGACCTGGTACCTCGACCGCTTCCGCAAACTGCGCGAGACGGCGTTCCAGGACCCGAGCTCCTACTTCCGCCGCTTCACCGAGGTGCCGGAGGAGGAGGCGATGGACTACGGCCGCCAGGTGTGGCGCACCATCAACAAGCCCAACCTCGTGGAGAACGTCCTGCCGACCCGCGGCCGGGCGACCCTGGTGCTGCAGAAGGGCGGCGACCACAAGGTGCGCCGCGCCCTGCTCCGCAAGCTCTGACCCCGGGTGCGGCGCCGCCGTCCGCCCGGTTCAGGGTTGCGGTGCCGCCGGCCACCGCCGGAGGGGGAGAGTGGCGATCCCCGACCGGAAGGCCGCGCGGGCCTCGGGGTCGGCGGCGAAGCGGTAGTCGAACTTGCCGCCCTGGGCGACGCTGTGCTCGAACCAGACGAAGCCGAGCATCTGCGGGTGCGCCTTCAGCCACCGGAAGAGGTCTGCGATCCAGGCGGGTTTGCCCGTCCCCGGCCTCGCCCCGGTCTCGGCGATGATCAACGGCTTGGAAGTGATCTTCCGGAGGGCCGCGTAGGTGGGGTCGAGCACCTCCGACGCGGTGGCCTCACCGAAGCCGTACGCATCCATGCCCACCCAGTCGACGTAGTCGTCGCCCGGATAGAGCGGGGCGAGGTCGGCCGTGGTGCCGCGAAGCACGTTCGGGCTCCAGAGCCAGATCACGTTGTCGACCTTCTCGCGGGCGAAGACGTCGTGCACGTGCCGCCAGGCGGCGGCGAGATCGCCGGACCGGTTGCCGTTGACGTTGCTGCCCCAGGGATACCAGTCGCCGTTCATCTCGTGGGCGAACCGCAGCACCACCGGCCACCGCTGGTCGCGCACGGAGCGGGCGAAGCGGGTGATGTAGGCGTCGAAGTCTCCCGAGGTGATCCGCCGGGGCGCGTACCACGGCTGGCTCGCGTCGTACGGAGCGTCCCCCGGCTCCCAGGTGAGCATGGGAACGGCACCCTGGTGGTAGATCTCGCGGACGGTCTCCGGGTCGAACTCCTTCCGCCAGTCGAGGAAGTACTGGAGCATCGTCGGCTTCTGCCCGGCCGCGGCGGCGACCGCCGCCGTCTCCTCGGCCGAGGGCGTCCGGAAGGTGCTGACGCCGAAGTACTGGCCGGCGGAACGCCTGATGTCCGCAGCCGCCGGCGGCTGCACCTCCTGCGCCACCTTGTCGGCCTGGCGGGTCGGCGCGACCTGCATCCGCGGGCCCCCCGCCGAGGAGGAACAGGCCGAGGCCACCGCAACCAGCAGGACGCACACGACAGCGCGCAGCCACCGGCTGCTCATGGTCATCCGTCAGCCCTTGTCTGCGCCGGCGTCCTTGGCGAGGGCTTCGCCGAAGTACGTTGCCAGCTCCTGCCCCGCCGTCCGCGCGATCGGGTTCTGGTCCCCGGCCGACCCGTTGAGCGGTCCTGCCACCGTGAGGTAGACGTAGCGGCCGGTGACGGCATGCGTCGTCGGGCAGGCCACGTTGCGGCAGAACTTGTTGACGCCGTCCTTGCCGTCCAGCGACTGGATCTGCCCCTTGAAGGCGTTCTCGGTCTTGCGCGCCTCGGCCTCGCTCTTGAACACGGCGACGCCCACGGTGATCGCCGTGCTGCCCGAGAAATAGGTGGCCCGCATGACCTGGGAGCAGTTGTTCGCGGTCAGCACGTCACCGAGGCCGAAGGCCGACGCCTTCCAGCACGGGATGTCCGTGATGACGGTCTTCCGGACGTAGTTGTGACCGCCCAGGTCGAAGGCGGCCTTGCCGAACAGCTGGTTGGCGGACACGGCGGGCTTGAGCGGCGCGCTGGACACAGGTGCGGGCGAAGGGGAGCCCTTGCCGGGCGAAGCGCTCGCGGACGCCGTCGAAGTCGGCGCCGGGTCGCCGCCCCGGGTCAGCAGGACCGCGGCAACGGCACCTCCCCCCAGGACGAGGACGCCTGCACCGACGCCCACACCGATGAGGAGGCGCCGGCGCTTCGCCCGCTCCTCGTGCTGCTGCGCCAGCAGCTGCCAGTCGGGCTCGGCGGGCTGAGGGAGCATGTGGTGCACCGGCGGCCACTGGGGCTGCTGGAAGGGCGGAGGGGAGCCGGCTCCCGGCTGATTCCCCCCCTGCTGCGGGACGCCGAACGGCTGCGGCGGCTGTCCCCCTGGAGTGTTCGGCGTCTGCGGTGCACCCGTCCCATCGCTCATGTGGCGGAATGCTAGGGCATTTCCACCCGGCCGAACCGCCCTGCCCGCCCACTGCCCCCTTTGCCCCGGTTCGGGATCGGGGGCCCCGGCCTTCGTGATTCAACCGTCACACGGGCCTTCAAGGGCCACCGTTGGCGTCCTATAAAATCCCCGGGGCACTTCGTCCGCACGACAACCGGCAGATCCGCCCGGACGGTCACACCACCGGGCCTGGGGGAAATCTTGTCCAGCAGTACCGATTCCGCGCACGGCACCGGGCGTCGCTCAGCACCCGCCCGCGGACGGAGGCGCAGGTCCGAGACCGCCGCTCCACAGCTGGGACTCCTGCCACGGCCTCCGGACGACCTCGAGAAGCACTCCTACGCCAAGCGGCACCTCTGGGTGCTCTCGGCAGCCTCCCTCATCAGCTTCTCCTGCCTGACCGTCAGCCAGGTCGGCCTGGTGGCGGCGACCCCCTGGCTCTGGGCGTACGCACCGTTCCTCGCGTTCACCATCGTCTACTACCTCATCTCGCTGAAGGTGACCGGATTCACCGGCGATTTCGACGCGAAGGGTCACCGCAGACTCGTACGCACCTGGCGCCCGGACACCTATCCCAGCATCGACGTCTTCCTCCCGGTGTGCGGCGAACCCATCGAGGTGCTGCACAACACCTGGTCACACGTCCGCATCCTCGCCGACCAGTACCCGGGCATCTGCCGGCCGTACGTGCTCGACGACTCCGACAGCCCGGAACTCGCCGCCATGGCAGCCGATTTCGGCTTCCGCTACGGCACCCGGCCTGATCGCGGCTGGTTCAAGAAGGCCGGCAACCTGCACTACGGGTTCGCGAACTCCGACGGCGAGTTCATCCTCGTCCTGGACGCGGACTTCACCCCCCGCGCAGACCTCCTGCAGGAACTGCTCCCGCACATGGCCGCCGATCCGCGGCTGGGCATCGTGCAGTCCCCGCAGTACTTCCGGGTGCTCGACTCCCAGAACTGGATCGAGCGCGGCGCCGGCGCCGTGCAGGAACTCTTCTACCGGTCCGTCCAGGTCTCCCGGCAGAGCAGGGACGGCGCCATCTGCGTGGGCAGCTGTGCCGTCTACCGCAGGGCCGCGCTCGACGACAACGGCGGGACGACACTCATCGAGCACTCCGAGGACGTCCACACCGGGTTCGACCTCCGCCGGCTGGGCTGGAACCTCAAGTACGTGCCGCTCGCACTCGCCACCGGGGTCTGCCCGGACACCGCCGGCGCCTTCTACAACCAGCAGTACCGCTGGTGCTCCGGTTCGATGAGCCTGCTCGGCAGCAAGAAGTTCTGGGACACCAAGCTGCGCTGGAGCAGCCGGCTCTGCTACATGTCCGGCTTCTTCTACTACATCCACACGGCGTTGTTCATCTTCCTGGCACCCGTCATCCCGCTGTCACTGCTGCTCTGGCTCCCGGAGACGTTCCTCGTCGACCGGCTGTGGCTGATCCTGCCCAGCCTGCTCTACACCACCATGATCTTCCCCATGTGGCACAAGGTCCCCTACCGGCTGGAGGCGTGGTCCTGCCGGATGATGTACGGCTGGGCCCACTTCTTCGCGATCTGGGACATCGTGCGCCGCAAGCGGATGGCCTGGCAGCCCACCGGCTCCACCGGCGCGAAGAAGAACAGGACCCGCCGGCTCTGGATCGGCCTCTGGGCCTGGGGCGGCGGCACGGCGATGCTGTGGGTCGGACTCTCGGTCTGGCGGATGGCCACCCTGTACCCGCCGGACTTCGCGGTCGTCCTGGCATCCGGCCTCTTCTACGCCCTGGTCGTCGGCCGCACCCTCATCCAACCCCGAAGCGAGAAGGTCACATGAGCCTGCTCCCGTCGCTCCGAGCGAAGGCCGCGGGGCTCGTCCTGGCGGTGGCCCTCACCGCACTCGCGGGCTGCGACCGCCCGGCGTCCGCGGGGAACCCCCGCGAGGCACTCGACGCGGGGGCCGTCCAGGAAGCCCCTGCCGCGGGCAAGCCGCAGGACGCGGTGGACATCACCCCCCTCCTGCAACCGTCGAAGAAGTACCTCGGCGTGGCGCTCGACGGCGCCCCGGCCTCCATGGACCCGGTGAAGTCGTACACGGCGATGGTGGGCAAACAACCCAACATCATCGAGAACTACGCGGCCTGGGGCGACCAGTTCGACGCCGCAGGCAGCCGGCTGAGCTGGCAGAACGGTGCCCTCCCGTACATCGCCTGGGAACCGTTCAAGACCCCCCTCGCCGACATCGCCGGCGGCTCCTCGGACGCCTACGTCAAGAACTTCGCCTCGGCCGTCCAGAAGGCGAAGGTCCCGGTCGCCATCAGCTTCGCGCACGAGATGAACGGCCACTGGTACGACTGGGGCACCAAGTCCAACAGCCCCGAGGACTTCGTCAAGGCCTGGCGGCGGATCCACGACATCTTCCAGGACCGCGGCGCGAGCAACGTGATCTGGGTGTGGAGTCCGAACATCGTCAACCCCGTGCCCAAGATCCCGTTGAAGCCCTACTACCCCGGTGACGGGTACGTGGACTGGGTCGGCATGGTCGGCTACTGGACCCAGTGCTGCGACCGCACCTTCGAGGGGCTGTACGGCCCCACCATGACCCAGATCCGCACCTTCAGCGCCAAGCCGCTCGTGATCAGCGAGACCGCGGCCGAACCGGGCAAGCGGGCCCCCGCCTTCGTCGACGAACTCTTCTCCGGCGTGGAGAAGCGCGAGGACATCGTCGGACTCATCTGGTTCAACATCACCAAGCGGGCCGACTGGCGCCTGGAGAAGGCCCCGACCACTCTCACCCAGTTCAAGCTCAGGGCCGCCGACGCGGCCTACGGTTTCGACCCGAGAAATCCCTGATGACGCATCAGCGAGACACCTTCATTCCCGGCCAGGCATCCGCCGCGCCCCAGGACCACTCCTTCAGCTGGTTCGACGACCAGCAGATGTTCCGGGAGCCCGAGCAGGCGGACGTCCCGAAGCAGGAACCGGGTCCGGGATACGTGCTCCCCCCCGTGCCCGACGTCGGCTGGGATCCACTGCCGAGCAGCCGCCGCGCATGGCTCAGCAGGGTGCTGATGGTCGGCATCCTCGTCGCCCAGAGCCTGCTCACGCTCCGGCTGGGCAACAGCGCCTTCGAGGACGAGGCGCTCTACCTCTACGCCGGTCACCTGCAGCTCGACCACATGCACGGAGGGCCCCCGCCGCCGGCCTCCTTCGCGGCCTACTTCTCCGGATCGCCCCTGCTCTACCCGCCGTTGGCGGCCGCCGTCGACAACCTGCTCGGGCTCTCCGGGGCACGGGCCCTGTCGCTCGTCTTCATGCTCGCCACCACCACGCTGCTGTACATGCTGGCGCGGCGGCTCTTCAACGAGCGGGTCGGCCTCGTCGCCGCCGCCTGCTTCGCGGTGACCCAGTCCACGCTCTTCCTCGGCGCGCTGGCCACGTACGACGCCATGGCCCTCTGCCTGACGGCCGTCGCGGCGTGGCTGGCCGTCCGCACCGCCCGGAACCGTGCCTGGCTCTGCGCCCTCACCATCCCGCCGATCCTGGTCCTGGCCACTGCGGTGAAGTACGCCGCCCTGATGTACGCCCCGGCCGTCGTCCTCCTCGCCGTCCTCGCCGCCGTGCCGTACCACGCCTGGTGGTCGCTGTCGCGACTGGTCCTCATCCCGGGCGTCGCGGTCGGCGCCACGTACGGCGCGCTCAGGCTCAGCGGCTCCAACGTCCTGGAAGGTCTGCGCAGCACCACCACGGAACGTGCTGCGGGCCACGGTGTACCGGTGGACATGCTGCGCGACTGCGCCGAGTGGGGCGGCCTGCTCTTCGCCCTCGCGGTCACCGGCAGTCTGCTGTACGCCTGGAAGGGCCGCATGAACGAGGCACCGCTCCTCGTCACCGTCCGCGTGCCGCGCAGGCTCTGGCGGGCCCTCATCGGCCTGCTGCTGACCGGCACCGCCCTGCTGGCACCGGTCTACCAGATCTACCTGCGGGAGCCGGTCTCGCTGCACAAGCACATCGGCTACGGTCTGCTGTTCGCCGCTCCGATGGCGGCCATCGGCATCACCCGCATCGTCGGCTCGCACTTCCGCCACCCGCAGCTCGGCATCCTGGCATGGGTGGCGATGCTGGTCCTCGGCATGGTCCAGTCGGCCGACCTGTACCACGCCTGGCCGAACTCCGAGGCGCTGGTCAGCACCGTGCGCAAGCAGCTCGTGCCCGACGGGCACTACCTCGTCGAAGCCAACTCCGCGCCTCGCTACTACCTGCGGGACGACGTCGCGTTCGAGCAGTGGACATCGACCTACACGATCAGCTACCGCACCCAGGAGAAGAAGATCCTCACCGGGGAGGCCGGGTTCCGCGCCGCCCTGAAGGACCGGTACTTCGACATCATCGTCTTCGACCGCACCGTCACCAGGCCCCTGGACGACAAGCTGACCCAGCAGCTGCGCGTGGAGGGCACCTACCGCCTGCTGGTCAGCCTGCCGTACCACAACAGCTACGGCGACGGCTTCTACCAGGTCTGGATACCGGTGAAGAAGAAGTCCCCGGACGTCCACTGACGGCATGTCGGGGGATCACCGCACCGGCGGGAATCCCCCGACAGCTCAGCCCAGATACGTGCGGACGGCCTCGGCGAGGCGGTCCGCGACATCACGGGCCTGGGTCTCGTCGGCGGCCTCGACCATGACGCGGACGAGCGGCTCGGTGCCCGACGGGCGCAGCAACACCCGTCCGGTGGCGCCGAGTTCGGCCTCCGCGGCGGCGACGGCGGCGTTGAGCTCGACGCAGCTGGCGACCCGGGTGCGGTCGACGCCCTTGACGTTGACGAGCACCTGCGGCAGACGGGTCATCACGGCGGCGAGGTCGGCGAGCGGCTGCTTGGTCGCGGCGAGGCGGGCGCCCAGCATCAGACCCGTCAGGGTGCCGTCGCCGGTGGTGGCGTGGTCGAGCAGGATGACGTGCCCGGACTGCTCGCCGCCGAGGGCGAAGCCCTGCTGCTTCATCGCCTCCAGCACGTACCGGTCGCCGACGGCGGTCTGCACCAGGTCGATGCCCTCGCGCTCCATCGCCAGCTTGAAGCCCAGGTTCGACATCACGGTGGCGACCGCGGTGTTGCCGCGCAGCGTGCCGGCCTCCTTCATCGCGAGGGCGAGGACGGCGATGATCTGGTCGCCGTCGACCTCGTTGCCGTCGGCGTCGGCGGCCAGGCACCGGTCGGCGTCGCCGTCGAGGGCGATGCCGAGGTCGGCGCGGTGCTCGCGCATGGCGGTGCGCAGCTTGTCGAGGTGGGTGGAGCCGACGCCGTCGTTGATGTTGAGGCCGTTCGGCTCGGCGCCCAGGGTGTAGACGACCTCGGCGCCCGCGCGGGCGAAGGCCTCGGGGGCGACCCGGGCGGCGGCGCCGTGCGCGCCGTCGATGACGACGCGCACGCCGTCGAGCCGGTTCGGGAGGACGGCGACGAGGTGGGCGACGTACTTGTCGAAGCCCTCGGTGTACTGGCGGACGCGGCCGACGGCGGCGCCGGTGGGGCGCTTCCAGTCCTCGTCGGTGCCGACGCCGTAGCGGTGGTAGTGCTCCTCGATGGCGTCCTCGATGGCGTCGTCGAGCTTGTGGCCGCCGCGCGCGAGGAACTTGATGCCGTTGTCGGGCATCGCGTTGTGGCTGGCGGAGAGCATCACGCCGAAGTCGGCGCCGAGGGCGCCGGTGAGGTAGGCGACGGCCGGGGTGGGCAGCACGCCGACCCGCAGGACGTCGACGCCGGCGCTGGCCAGGCCGGCGATGACCGCGGCCTCCAGGAACTCTCCGGAGGCCCTCGGGTCGCGGCCCACCACGGCGACCGGCCGGTGCCCGTCGAAGGCGCCGGCGTCACCGAGCACATGCGCCGCGGCGACCGACAGGCCGAGGGCCAGTTCGGCGGTCAGGCCCTCGTTGGCCACACCGCGTACCCCGTCCGTACCGAAGAGTCGTCCCACTGTTCCGTCCTAAAAGTCGCCCTGCTCGATGTCCATCGCCGTCCCGCCGTCCGCACCGGCGGGAGAGCACGACGCCCCGGAGTACACGAGGTACTCCGGGGCGTACGGGTTGCACCGGGATGCGTACCACCGGAGCGGCACGCACCCCCGGGGTGCAATTAGCGCTTGCTGTACTGCGGCGCCTTGCGGGCCTTCTTGAGACCGGCCTTCTTGCGCTCGACGGCGCGCGAGTCACGGGTCAGGAAGCCGGCCTTCTTGAGGGCGGCGCGGTTGTTGTCCACGTCGGCCTCGTTCAGGGCGCGGGCCACGCCGAGGCGCAGCGCGTAGGCCTGACCGGAGGTGCCGCCACCCGCGATGCGGGCCACGACGTCGTAGCGGCCGTCGAGCTCAAGGAGCTTGAACGGCTCGTTGACGGTCTGCTGGTGCACCTTGTTGGGGAAGTAGTTCTCCAGGGTGCGACCGTTGATCTTCCACTTGCCGGTGCCCGGGACGATCCGCACGCGGGCGATCGCCTCCTTGCGGCGGCCGAGGCCGGCGCCGGGGACGGCCTCGCCGAAGCGGCCGGCCAGGGACTCGGAGGTGTACTCGGTCTCCGAGGTGTACTCTTCGACGTTCTCGTTCTCGTCGAACTCGACCTCGAGGGTGTTCTCGATGGCAGTCTCGGCCACGGTGTTCCTCAGCTCCTGCTGTAAATCAGTGATGTGGTGGGGTGGCCGAAATTACTGCGCGACCTGGGTGATCTCGAACGGCACCGGCTGCTGCGCAGCGTGCGGGTGCTGGTCGCCCGAGTAGACCTTCAGCTTCGAGAGCATCTGACGGCCCAGGCTGTTCTTGGGGATCATGCCCTTGATGGCCTTCTCGACGGCCTTCTCCGGGTTCTTCGCGAGGAGGTCGTCGTAGCGGACCGAGCGGAGACCGCCCGGGAAGCCGCTGTGGCGGTAGGCCAGCTTCTGGGTCTTCTTGTTACCCGAGAGGTGCACCTTGTCGGCGTTGATGATGATGACGAAGTCACCGGTGTCAACGTGCGGCGCGTAGATCGCCTTGTGCTTGCCCCGGAGGAGGTTGGCGGCCTGGGAGGCCAGGCGGCCGAGCACGACGTCGGACGCGTCGATGACGTGCCACTGACGCTGGACGTCGCCGGGCTTGGGGCTGTACGTACGCACGGTCGTAGCCTTCGCTTTTCAGTGAGTGGGTCCTGACAGGAGCACCTGGCCGACGTGATCAGCCTGGTCACCCCTGGACGCAATTCAGGGGCGAGCCGCTGGTCATCGACCGGGCAGTCTCCGGCGTACCGACCTCTCACGTGAGATGGAGCGAGCCAATACGCACAACAAGCGCCCAGCCTACCGGGCGCTCCGCGAAGGGTCAAAAACGCTCAGCGGTCGCGTACGACGCGCGTCTCGTCCCAGACCGGTTCCGGCGACTCGTACACGCGCCCGTCGGAGCCGAAGACCAGGAAGCGGTCGAAGGTCCGGGCGAACCACCGGTCGTGCGTCACGCACAGCACGGTGCCGTCGAAGGCCTCCAGGCCCTGCTGCAGCGCCTCGGCGCTCTCCAGGTCCAGGTTGTCCGTCGGCTCGTCCAGCAGCAGCGCCGTGACGCCGGAGAGCTCCAGCTTGAGGATCATCAGCCGGGCCTGCTGGCCGCCGGAGAGCGACTCGAACTTCTGCTCCTCCTGGCGGTCGAGCTCGTAGCGGCGCAGTGCGCCCATCGCGGCGCCGCGGCTGAGCGCGTGCTCCTCCTCGACGATCGAGCGGACGGTGCGGCCCATCAGCTCGGGGTGGGCGTGGGTCTGCCGGAAGTGCCCGGGCACCACGCGGGCGCCGAGCTTCCAGCTGCCGCCGTGCTTCACGGTGCCGTCGCCGGCCAGCAGCCGCAGGAAGTGCGACTTGCCGGAGCCGTTGGAGCCGAGCACGCCGATCCGCTCGCCGTAGAAGACCTCCAGGTCGAAGGGCTTCATGAGGCCGCTGAGCTCCAGCTTCTCCATGGTGAAGGCGCGGACGCCGGTGCGGCCGCCCTTGAGCCGCATGGTGATGGACTGCTCGCGCGGCGGCGCCTCGGGCGGGCCGGCGTCCTCGAACTTCTTCAGCCGGGTCTGGGAGGCGGCGTAGCGGGAGGCCATCTCGTGGCTGACCGCGGCGGCCTGGCGGAGGTTGACGACGAGCTTCTTGAGCTTGGCGTGTTCTTCGTCCCAGCGGCGGCGCAGTTCCTCGAAGCGCTCGAAGCGGGCGCGGCGGGCGTCGTGGAAGGAGTCGAAGCCGCCGCCGTGCACCCAGACGCTGGAGCCGGCCGCGCCGGTCTCGACGCTGATGATCTTCTCGGCGGTGCGGGAGAGCAGCTCGCGGTCGTGCGAGATGTAGAGCACGGTCTTGCCGGTGGCCTTGATCGCCTCCTCCAGCCAGCGCTTGCCCGGCACGTCGAGGTAGTTGTCCGGCTCGTCGAGCAGGAGCACCTCCTCGGGGCCGCGCAGCAGCGCCTCCAGGACGAGGCGCTTCTGCTCGCCGCCGGAGAGGGTGTTGAGGCCGCGGAACTGCGCCCGGTCGAAGGGCATCCCGAGCGCTGCCGTGGTGCAGACGTCCCAGGTGGTCTCGTAGTCGTAGCCGTCGGCGTCGGCCCAGTCGGCGAGCGCCTGCGCGTACCGCATCTGGGTCTTCTCGTCGTCCTGCGCGAGCATCGCGAGCTCGGCGGCGTCGACCGCGCGGGCCGCGACGGCGATCCGGGCGGGGGCGACGGAGACCAGCAGGTCGCGGACGGAGGCGTCGGCGGGCAGGGCGCCCGGGGTGTCGCGGGTGTCCTCGCGGCCGGTCGTGCCGACGAACTGGCGCATCACGCCGAGGCCGCCGGTGACCGTGACGGTGCCGCCGTGCGGCTGGACGTCCCCGGCGATCATGCGCAGCAGCGTGGTCTTGCCGGCGCCGTTCGCGCCGACCAGCGCGACGGCGGCGCCCTCGCCGACCCGGAAGGACGCGTCGTCGAACAGCACCCGCCCGTCGGGCAGGTAGTACTCAAGGTGTGAAATCTCGACGTGTCCCATGGCCCGGATTGTGCCAAGCGGGCGGCCCGGATCCCAAACCGTTATTGCGCGCCCGCTCCGGCCGGGCGTCAGTCCTGGCCGGGCAGGGTGCGCATCCGGCGGGAGGCCCGGTTGCGCTCGGCGAGGAGGTCGTCGGCGGGGTAGCCGACCTCCTCCAGCGTCAGCCCGTACGGGCGGACGACGTTGACGGCGGAGTTGCGCACCCGTCCGGCCAGCACCTCGCCGGGGAACTCCGGCGACCGGTGGCCGTCGCCGACCAGCAGCATGGCGCCGACGAGCGAGCGCACCATGTTGTGGCAGAAGGCGTCGGCGCGCACGGTGGCGACGGCCAGCGTGCCCTCCTGGGCGGCGTACGGGTCGACGGGCACCCGGTCCCAGCGGAGTTCGAGCAGGGTGCGGATGGTGGTGGCGCCCTCGCGCTTCTTGCAGTACGCGGCGAAGTCGTGCTCGCCGAGCAGGAGCCGGGCGGCCTCGTTCATCCGGTCGACGTCGAGCGGGCGGTCGTGCCAGAGCACGTGGCCGCGCAGCAGCGGGTCGACGCCGCCGGGCTGGTCGGCGACCCGGTAGGCGTAGCGGCGCCAGACGGCGGCGAAGCGGGCGTCGAAGCCGTGCGGGGCCTCGGAGACCCGGTGGATCCGGACGTCGGCCGGCAGGCGGCCGGCGAGGCGGCGCAGCAGCTTCTCGCCGTGCTCGGCCCAGAGGTCCTCGGGGAGGTCGACGTGGGCGACCTGGCCGCGGGCGTGCACGCCGGCGTCGGTGCGGCCGGCGACGGTCAGTGCGAACGGGAGGGCGCTGCGGGTGACGATCTGCAGGGCGCTCTCGATCTCCTCCTGCACGGTGCGCCGGCCGCGCTGGCGGGCCCAGCCGGAGAACTCGGCACCGTGGTAGGCCAGGTCGAACCTGATCCGGCGGTACCCGTCGGCCGGTCCGTCCTTGACGGGGGCCGGCTCGGCACAGTCGTTGACCACATCTGCTCCTGGGGGAACGGCCGGCGGCGGCCGGGAGATCGGCGGCCGGGAGGAACGGCCTGCGGGAACTGCTCGGGCCCGCCCTCCCCACGGATGGGGAGGGCGGGCCCGGGTGTGACACCTGGCGGCGTCAGGCCTCGGTGGTCTCCGCGGCCTCGGCCTCGTCGGCCTTGGTCTCCTCGACCTTGGTCTCCTCGACCTTGGCGTCGGACTCCTTGACCGCGCGCTTGGCGGCGGCCTCGGCCTCGGCGACGGTCGCCTTGGTGGCGATCTCGCCCTCGACCAGCTCGATCACGGCCATCGGCGCGTTGTCGCCGCGACGGCCGCCGATCTTGGTGATGCGGGTGTAGCCACCGGGACGGTTCTCGTAGCGCGGCGCGATCTCGGTGAAGAGGGTGTGCAGCACGGAGACGTCGGTGATCGTCTTGCGGACGAGGCGACGGTTGTGGATGTCGCCCTTCTTCGCCTTGGTGATCAGCTTCTCGGCCAGCGGGCGCATCCGACGGGCCTTGGCCTCGGTCGTGGTGATGCGGCCGTACTGGAACAGCTCCCGGCACAGACCGGCGAGCAGCAGCGGCTCGTGGTGCGGGCCGCCGCCGAGGCGGGCACCCTTGGTGGGACGCGGCATGGATGACTCCTTGGATCTCCGACTACGGCCGTATCAGGTACCGCAGCGGGCGTCCGGGCACTGTGCCCGGACGGCTTGGCATCGAAGCGGGGGCGATCCGCGAGGACCGCCCCCGACCCCAAATTCTTAGTACTGCTCGGTCTCCGCGTAGCCCTGGTCGTCCAGGTCGTCGGCGCCGAAGGCGTCGGCGGCGGCGGTCGGGTCGAACCCGGGCGGGCTGTCCTTGAGGGCCAGGCCCATGCCGGCCAGCTTCGCCTTGACCTCGTCGATCGACTTCGCACCGAAGTTGCGGATGTCGAGCAGGTCGGCCTCGGAGCGGGCGACGAGCTCACCCACGGTGTGGATGCCCTCGCGCTTGAGGCAGTTGTACGACCGAACGGTGAGCTCCAGCTCCTCGATCGGCAGCGCCAGGTCGGCGGCCAGGGCGGCGTCCGTCGGGGACGGGCCCATGTCGATGCCCTCGGCGTCGATGTTCAGCTCGCGGGCGAGACCGAACAGCTCCACCAGGGTCTTGCCGGCCGAGGCCATGGCGTCACGGGGGCGCATGGCGGGCTTCGTCTCGACGTCGACGATGAGCTTGTCGAAGTCGGTCCGCTGCTCGACTCGGGTGGCCTCGACCTTGTAGGTGACCTTCAGCACGGGGCTGTAGATCGAGTCGACCGGGATGCGGCCGATCTCCTGGCCGGAGGCCTTGTTCTGCACGGCGGAGACGTAGCCGCGACCGCGCTCGACGGTCAGCTCCATCTCCAGCTTGCCCTTGCCGTTGAGCGTGGCGAGGACGAGCTCGGGGTTGTGCACCTCGACACCGGCCGGGGGCGCGATGTCGGCGGCGGTGACCACACCCGGGCCCTGCTTGCGCAGGTACATCACGACCGGCTCGTCGTGCTCCGAGGAGACGACCAGCTGCTTGATGTTGAGGATGAGGTCGGTGACGTCCTCCTTGACGCCCGGCACGGTGGTGAACTCGTGCAGGACACCGTCGACCCGGATGCTGGTGACGGCGGCACCGGGGATCGAGGAGAGGAGCGTGCGGCGGAGCGAGTTGCCGAGGGTGTAGCCGAAGCCGGGCTCCAGGGGCTCGATCACGAACCGGGAGCGGAATTCGTCGACGACCTCTTCGGTCAGCGAGGGGCGCTGAGCGATCAGCATGAGAGGTGTTCCTCCAATTGTCTTCGGCACCCACTATTTGATGCCGACAGGACCAAGCGTACGGGGTCCTGCGCGAAGCAGGACCCCGTACGAGGTTTACATCACCCGCGTGCCCGAAGGCACCGCGTCAGACGCGGCGGCGCTTCGGCGGACGGCAGCCGTTGTGCGGGGTGGGGGTGACGTCCTGGATCGAGCCGACCTCCAGGCCGGTGGCCTGGAGCGAGCGGATCGCGGTCTCGCGGCCGGAGCCCGGACCCTTCACGAAGACGTCGACCTTGCGCATGCCGTGCTCCTGCGCACGACGCGCGGCGGACTCGGCGGCCATCTGCGCGGCGAACGGGGTGGACTTGCGCGAGCCCTTGAAGCCGACGTGGCCGGCAGAGGCCCAGGAGATCACGTTGCCCGCGGGGTCCGTGATCGAAACGATGGTGTTGTTGAACGTGCTCTTGATGTGAGCGTGCCCGTGGGCGACGTTCTTCTTCTCCTTGCGGCGGATCTTCTTCGCGCCGGCAGCCTGACGACCCTTGGGGGGCATAAGTCTGTTCTCCTACTGAGGTGGTCGGTCCGCTAACCCGCGGGCCGGAGGGATGTCCGGTGACGGGACGGACTACTTCTTGCCCGGCTTCTTCTTGCCGGCAATCGCGCGACGCGGGCCCTTGCGGGTACGCGCGTTGGTGTGGGTGCGCTGACCGCGCACCGGCAGGCCACGACGGTGACGCAGACCCTCGTAGCAGCCGATCTCGACCTTGCGGCGGATGTCGGCGGCCACCGAACGGCGGAGGTCACCCTCCACCTCGAAGTTCGCGTCGATGTACTTCTGCAGCTTGACGAGGTCTTCCTCGGTGATCTCGCGGACGCGGACGTCCGGGTTCACCCCGGTCTCGGCAAGAGTCTGCTCGGCGCGGGTGCGACCGATGCCGTACACGTAGGTGAGGGCGATCTCGATCCGCTTCTCGCGGGGGAGATCAACGCCGGCAAGGCGTGCCATTCATGGCTCCTGTGGTTCTTCAGAGGTCTTGCGTGCCGCCTACTCCGTCGCCTCTCGGCGAGGGAGCCCCGGCCTCTGACCGGGGGTGGCAGTCCGTCCCCTGGGGACGGATCGGGCAGCCCGCGTATGACGTTGTTGCGCGTCGCGCGAAGTACTACGAGAAATGCTGGAGAGCGTCAGCCCTGGCGCTGCTTGTGGCGCAGGTTGTCGCAGATCACCATGACCCGGCCGTGACGGCGGATCACCTTGCACTTGTCGCAGATCTTCTTGACGCTCGGCTTGACCTTCATCGTTCAGGTTCTCCGGGTCTCGATCTGACGGGTCTTTACTTGTAGCGGTAAACGATCCGGCCACGCGTCAGGTCATAGGGGCTGAGCTCCACCACGACCCGGTCGTCCGGGAGGATCCGGATGTAGTGCATCCGCATCTTTCCGCTGATGTGCGCGAGGACCTTGTGACCGTTCTGCAGCTCGACCTTGAACATGGCGTTCGGAAGAGACTCGATCACGGTGCCCTCGATCTCAATGGCGCCTTGCTTCTTTGCCATGAACTGCGAGATCCACCTTCCGGGGCCGGCTACCGCATGCGGCACGCTCGTGCGAGCCTGGGTCCACCCCACCCCTGCCGGAGAATGCCCTTGCGGGATCCCGATCGGGAAGAGGACGTGCCGAAGCACGCTACGAGTGAGCCGACGCATCAGTCTACGACAGCCCCCAAGCGGACGCCAAAACGGCTCGGACGGTCACGCCCGGTGCTGCAGCGGCAGCGCCGCGACGGGCTGCACCTGGGCGGTGCACGCCGAGCAGCGGCTGGCGGCCTGCGGGATCTCCGTCAGGCACTCCGGGCAGGGCCGCTTCGGCGTGGCGGGCTTCTTCGGCAGGTACCGCGCAGTGGCCTTCGTCACCGGCAGCACCACGCAGAAGTACAGGACCGCGGCGGTCAGCACGAAGGCCATCATCGCGTTGAGGAACTGCCCGTACGGGAACTCCACCCCGCCCAGGTGGGCCTTCTTGCCGCCGAAGTCGCCGGCCGCGCCCACCGCCACACCGACCAGCGGGGTGAGGAAGGCGGAGACGAAGCCGGTCACCACACCGGTGAAGGCGGCGCCGATCACGACACCGACCGCGAGGTCGATGACGTTGCCGCGCATCAGGAAGTCCCGGAACCCCTTGAACACTCTTCTTCTCCTTCGTCGCCACGCGTGGCCGCGCTGTCCACCGATCGCTGTCCGCCGATAAAAATAGGACAAAGGGCCTGGAGAGCGAAACCTCCAGGCCCTTCGGACGTCCTGCCGGCCGACCGGCTCAGCCCAGCGGGTCCGGCGCGGCCACCACGCCGTACTTGGCCAGCTCCGCGCGGCCGCCGTCGAAGGCGGTCAGCACGAGCGGGCCCTGCTCGGTGACGGCCACCGAGTGCTCCCAGTGCGAGGCCCAGGTGCCGTCGTTGGTGACGACCGTCCAGTCGTCCTCCAGCACGGCGGAGTGCGGGGTGCCGAGCGTCACCATCGGCTCGATCGCGAGCACCGTGCCGGGGATCAGCTTGGGGCCCTTGCCGCGGCCCGCGACGTAGTTGAGCACGTGCGGCTCCATGTGCATGGCGGTGCCGATGCCGTGGCCCCCGTAGCCCTCCACGATGCCCCACTTGCCCTTGGGGGGCAGCGGCTGGCGGCGGATGAAGCCCTCGATCGCCTTGGAGACGTCGACCAGCCGGTTGTTCCTCTTCATCTGGGCGATGCCGGCCCACATGGAGCCCTCGGTGACCCGGCTCAGCAGGGTGTGCTCCGCCGCGGCCTCGCCCACCCCCACGGTGATGGCCGCGTCGCCGTGCCAGCCGTCGAGGATGGCCCCGCAGTCGATCGAGACGAGGTCGCCCTCCTGCAGCACCCGCTCGCCGGGGATGCCGTGGACGATCTCGTTGTTCACCGAGGCGCAGATCACACCGGGGAACCAGAGGCCCCCGTGGTGCGCCCGGAAGTTCGAGGTCGCGCCGTGGTCGGTGATGACCTTGTCCGCGATGTCGTTGAGCTCCTGCGTGGTGACGCCCGGGACGACCGCCTCCCGGCAGGCCTTGAGCGCTTCGGCGACGACCAGCCCGGCCGCCCGCATCTTCGCGATCTGCTCGGGGGTCTTGATCTCCACCATCTGGTCACGCCTTCCACTGTCGGACGCCGCCCGGTCCTTGCCGGGCGGCCGTGCACTCGTTACCACCGTACGACGCCGCAACGGCCGGGACGCCCCGCGAGTGGGGCTTCCCGGCCGTTGCGGACCGTCTCAGGCGCTCTTCTTCTGCTCCAGGGCGGAGACAGCGCGCTCGGTCACCTCGTCCACCTTGCCGAGGGCGGAGATGGTGACCAGCAGGCCCTGCTCCTCGTAGTAGCCGATGATCGGCTCCGTCTTGGAGTGGTACTCCTCCAGGCGGACCCGCACGGCCTCCTCGGTGTCGTCGGAGCGCTGGTACAGCTCGCCGCCGCACTCGTCGCAGACACCTTCGGCGGTGGGCTGGTTGTACACCACGTGGAACACGTGGCTGCCGTTGTTGCGGCACAGCCGGCGACCGGCGATGCGCTTGACGACCTCGTCCTCGGGGACCTCCAGGTCGAGAACGCCGTCGAGGGCGATGCCCTCCTCGGCGAGGATCTCGTCCAGAGCCTTGGCCTGGCCGAGGTTCCGCGGGAAGCCGTCGAGCAGGAAGCCGTTGGCGGCGTCCGGCTGCAGCATGCGGTCCTTGGCCATGCCGATGGTGACCTCATCCGGTACCAGTCGGCCTGCGTCCATGTACGCCTTGGCCTCGAGCCCCAAAGGGGTGCCCTGGCTGATGTTGGCGCGGAACAGGTCACCGGTGGAGATGTGCGGGATGGACAGGGTCTTGGCGAGCACGTGCGCCTGAGTACCCTTCCCGGCCCCGGGAGGTCCGACGAGGACGATACGCATCAGCGGAGGAACCCTTCGTAATTACGCTGCTGGAGCTGGCTCTCGATCTGCTTCACAGTTTCGAGTCCGACGCCGACGACGATGAGCACGCTGGTGCCGCCGAACGGGAAGTTCTGGTTCGCGTTGAAGGCAACCAGGGCGATCATCGGGATCAACGCGATCAGGCCCAGGTAGAGCGATCCTGGCCACGTGATGCGGGTGAGCACGTAGTTCAGGTACTCGGCCGTCGGTCGGCCGGCCCGGATGCCCGGGATGAACCCACCATACTTCTTCATATTGTCCGCAACTTCTTCGGGGTTGAAGGAGATGGCCACGTAGAAGAAGGCGAAGAAGACGATGAGGACGAAGTAGGTCGCCATGTAGACCGGGTGGTCACCCTTGACGAAGTTCTTCTGGATCCAGCCGGCCCAGCCGGAGTTGCTGTTGGTGAGCTGCACCAGCAGGGCCGGGATGTAGAGGAGCGACGAGGCGAAGATGACCGGGATCACACCCGCCTGGTTGACCTTCAACGGGATGTAGGTCGAGGTGCCGCCGAAGGCGCGGCGCCCGATCATCCGCTTCGCGTACTGGACCGGGATCCGGCGCTGGGCCTGCTCGACGAAGATGACGAGGCAGACGACCACGATGCCGATCGCGATGACGCTGAAGAACTCCACCCAGCCGCCGCCGATGGTGCCGGACTGCTTGATCGCCCACATCGAGCCGGGGAAGCCGGCCGCGATGGAGGTGAAGATCAGGATGGACATGCCGTTGCCGATGCCGCGGTCGGTGATGAGCTCGCCGAGCCACATGATCACCGTGGTGCCGGCGGTCATCGTGATGACCATGGTGGCCACCCGGAAGACGCCGGTGTCCGGCACGACATCGCCGGCCACGGAGCAACCCGAGAACAGCGCGCCGCTGGAGGCCGTCGCGACGATGCCGGTGCCCTGGAGCACGGCGAGCGCGATGGTCAGGTAACGGGTGTACTGGGTGATCTTCGCGGTGCCGGCCTGGCCCTCCTTCTTCAGCGCCTCGAGTCGCGGGATCACGACCGTGAGGAGCTGGAGGATGATGCTGGCCGTGATGTACGGCATGATGCCGAGCGCGAAGATCGTCAGCTGCAGCAGCGCGTTGCCGCTGAACAGGTTGACCAGGCCGAACAGGCTGTTGGACGAGGTGTCCTTGAGACACTGGTTGACGGCCACGAAGTTCACGCCCGGAATGGGAACGTGTGCGCCCAGCCGGAACAGCACCATGATGCCCAGCGTGAACAGCAGCTTCTTGCGCAGGTCGGGCGTCTGGAACGCCCGCGCGAACGCACTGAGCACGGTGCCTCCTGCGCCTCCCGCACGTCGTCGGCGGGAGGGTCGGTCCTGATGGGGGGGTGGGTCCTTCTCGGCTCCCGTGCGCCTGCACAGACATGCCTGTGCCGCAGCGTACAAGGGAACTCCACGGACTCTAACAGTGTGCGGCGACGCTGGAGAAGCGCGTCAGGGCGCCATCCCCCGGCCGCGAGCCGGGATGCCCGGTTTTGGCCGGTGTTGAGCACACGTCAGTTTTCCCGGAGCCGCCGGAAAAGCAGCGGGCCCGCACCTCCCGGAAGAGGTGCGGGCCCGCTGGGGTCAACGAGTTCAGAGGAGCTCGGTGACGGTGCCGCCTGCGGCGGTGATCTTCTCCGCGGCGGAGCCGGAGACGGCGTCGACCGTCACCTGCAGCGCCACGGCGATGTCGCCCTGGCCGAGGACCTTGACGAGCTCGTTCTTGCGAACGGCGCCCTTCGCGATCAGGTCGACCACGGTGACCTCGCCACCGTTCGGGTAGAGCTCGGCCAGCTTGTCCAGGTTCACGACCTGGAACTGCTTGTGGGCCGGGTTCTTGAAGCCCTTCAGCTTCGGCAGGCGCATGTGGAGGGGCATCTGGCCACCCTCGAAGCGCTGCGGAACCTGGTAACGGGCCTTGGTGCCCTTGGTACCACGACCGGCGGTCTTACCCTTGGAACCCTCACCGCGACCCACACGGGTCTTCTCGGTCTTGGCGCCGGGGGCGGGCCGCAGGTTGTGGATCTTGATCGGCGAGTCCGCCATGTCAGTCCACCTCCTCGACCGTGACGAGGTGACGAACGGTCTGGACCATGCCGCGGATCTCCGGGCGGTCCTCCTTCACCACGGTGTCGTTCAGCCGCTTGAGGCCGAGCGAACGCAGGGTGTCACGGTGGTTCTGCTTGCTACCGATGTAGGACTTGGTCTGCGTGACCTTGAGGCGAGCCATCAGGAGCTCACCCCAGCCGCGCGGGCCCGCAGCAGAGCGGCGGGAGCCACGTCCTCCAGCGGCAGACCACGACGGGCCGCGATCTCCTCGGGGCGCACGAGGCCCTTCAGAGCAGCCACCGTGGCGTGCACGATGTTGATCGCGTTGTCCGAGCCGAGCGACTTCGACAGGATGTCGTGGACGCCGGCGCACTCGAGGACGGCACGCACCGGGCCACCGGCGATGACGCCGGTACCGGGGGACGCCGGCTTCAGCAGCACGACGCCGGCCGCCTTCTCGCCCTGAATGGGGTGCGGGATGGTGCCCTGGATACGGGGGACCTTGAAGAAGCTCTTCTTGGCCTCCTCAACACCCTTGGCGATGGCGGCCGGAACCTCCTTCGCCTTGCCGTAACCGACACCCACGGTGCCGTCACCGTCGCCCACCACGACCAGCGCGGTGAAGCTGAAACGACGACCACCCTTGACTACCTTGGCGACACGGTTGATCGCAACGACACGCTCGACGTAAGCAGTCTTCTCGACGGCGGGGGCGTTGCCCCGGTCGTCACGCTTACGGTCGCGCCGCTCGCCGCCGGTGCCACCGCCGGCGCCGCTACCGCGGCGCTGGGGTCCAGCCATTGGAATTACCTCTCTCGTTTACGTCCGTCGACAGAGCCGACGAGCGGCTTAGAAGTCGAGCCCGGCCTCACGGGCCGCGTCCGCCAGGGCGGCGATGCGGCCGGCGTACCGGTTGCCCGCGCGGTCGAAGACGACCGCTTCGATGCCGGCGGCCTTGGCGCGCTCGGCGACCAGGCTCCCGACCTTCTTGGCCAGCTCGGTCTTGTCGCCCTCGGTGCCACGGATGGACACGTCGAGGGTGGACGCCGACGCCAGGGTGTAACCCTTGGCGTCGTCGATGACCTGGGCGACCATGTGACGGTTCGAACGCGTCACGACGAGGCGCGGACGCACCTCGGTGCCGACGACGCGCTTGCGAACGCGGATGGCGCGGCGCTTGCGGGCGGCGTTCTTGTAGGCGTTGCCCTTGCCGATCTTGACAGAGACGCTCATCGCTTACTTACCACTCTTTCCGACCTTGCGGCGGATGACCTCGCCCGCGTACTTGACGCCCTTGGCCTTGTACGGGTCGGGCTTGCGAAGCTTGCGGATCTTGGCAGCGACCTCGCCGACCTTCTGCTTGTCGATGCCGTCCACGTGGAACTTGGTGGGCGTCTCGACGACGAAGGAGATGCCCTCCGGGGCCTCGACGAGGATCGGGTGGCTGTAGCCGAGCGAGAACTCCATGTCGGAGCCCTTCGCCGCGACACGGTAACCAACACCGCTGATCTCGAGCGACTTGCGGTAGCCCGCGGTCACGCCGGTGATCATGTTCGCCACCAGCGTGCGGCTCAGGCCGTGCAGGGCCTTCGACTGACGCTCGTCGTTCGGACGCGAGACGATCAGCTTGCCGTCCTCGTCCTTGCCGATCTCGATCGGCGCGGCGACGACATGGGTGAGCGAGCCCTTGGGGCCCTTCACCGAGACCGCCTGGCCCTCGATGGTGACGTCCACGCCGGCGGGAACCGGGATGGGCAGCCGTCCAATGCGCGACATTGCTGTACCTCCGTTTCCCGAATTACCAGACGTAGGCGAGAACTTCTCCGCCTACGCCCTTCTTGGCGGCCTGCTTGTCGGTCAGGAGGCCGGAGGACGTGGAGATGATCGCCACGCCCAGGCCGCCGAGAACCTTCGGCAGGTTGGTGGACTTTGCGTACACACGCAGACCCGGCTTGCTGATGCGCTTGATGCCGGCGATGGAACGCTCGCGGTTGGGACCGAACTTGAGCTCGATGGTCAGCTTCTTGCCGACCTCGCCCTCGGTGGGGTCCTCGACCTGGTAGGAGGAGATGTAACCCTCCTGCTGCAGGATCTCGGCGACGTGCGCCTTGATCTTGCTCGACGGCATCACGACGGAGTCGTGGTACGCCGAGTTGGCGTTACGCAGACGGGTGAGCATGTCTGCGATGGGGTCGGTCATGGTCATGGTGGCCTCAGGCCTCTCCCGCCGTGGTTTCTCCGCGCCAGGTCCCCCTGCCGCACTCACGGGGAGTGCGGAAGGGGCACAAACGCAGGGGACCTGCGACGTAGTAAGACATGGGTGTGAGCCCTCACTAGAGAGCCGCGAGCATCCATGGAGATGCCGCGGCAGGGGCCCGACCCCACCACCTTACGGGATTCCGAACGGAAGCCCAAAAGTGCGGGGGCCGGGCACGCTGCTCATCGATGGTGTGCCGTGGGCGCCTGGACTACCAGGAGCTCTTGGTCACGCCCGGCAGCTCGCCGCGGTGTGCCATCTCACGGAGGCAGACACGGCACAGGCCGAACTTGCGGTACACCGAGTGCGGGCGACCGCAGCGCTGGCACCGGGTGTAACCCCGGACGCCGAACTTCGGCTTACGCTCGGCCTTTGCGATCAGGGCCTTCTTCGCCATGGCTCACGCCTCCTTGAACGGGAAGCCCAGAGCGCGCAGGAGCGCCCGGCCCTCATCGTCGGTCTGAGCGGTGGTCACGACGGTGATGTCCATACCGCGCTGACGGTCGACCTTGTCCTGGTCGATCTCGTGGAACATGACCTGCTCGGTCAGACCGAAGGTGTAGTTTCCACGGCCGTCGAACTGCTTGGGCGAGAGGCCGCGGAAGTCACGGATACGCGGCAGAGCCAGCGACACCAGACGGTCCACGAACTCCCACATGCGGTCACCACGGAGGGTGACGTGGGCGCCGATCGGCTGACCCTCGCGCAGCTTGAACTGCGCGATGGACTTGCGGGCCTTGGTCACGGCCGGCTTCTGGCCGGTGATCGCGGTCAGGTCCTTGATCGCGCCCTCGATCAGCTTGCTGTCACGGGCTGCCTCGCCGACACCCATGTTGACCACGACCTTGACCAGGCCGGGGATCAGCATGACGTTCTCGTACGAGAACTCCTCGTGCAGCTGGCCCTTGATCTCGGAGTTGTAACGCTCCTTGAGACGGGGGGCCACCTTCTCAACAGTCGTCTCAGACATCAGATGTCCTCACCGGTTCGCTTGGCAACGCGGATCTTGTTGCCCTCGTCGTCGAAGCGGTAGCCAACGCGGGTGACGACCTTCTTGCCGTCCTTCTCCACGACCAGCTGGACGTTGGAGACGTGCACGGGGGCCTCGACGGTGACAATGCCACCCTGGGTGCCCGGGCCCGGCTTGGTGTGCTTCTTGACCCGGTTGACACCCTCGACCAGGACCTTGTTCTCGGCGGGGATGGCCTGGATGACCTTGCCCTGCTTGCCCTTGTCCTTGCCGGTGATGACCTGGACCAGGTCACCCTTCTTGATCTTCATGCTGTTCGCCATGGGTTAGAGCACCTCCGGCGCCAGCGAGATGATCTTCATGAACTTCTTGTCACGCAGCTCGCGGCCCACCGGGCCGAAGATGCGGGTACCACGGGGGTCACCATCGGTGTTCTTGAGAACGACAGCGGCGTTCTCGTCGAAACGGATGTAGGAACCGTCCGGACGACGGCGCTCCTTGACGGTGCGGACGATGACGCACTTGACGACGTCACCCTTCTTCACCGAACCGCCGGGGATCGCGTCCTTCACGGTGGCGACGATGACGTCCCCGATACCGGCGTAGCGGCGACCGGAGCCACCGAGAACGCGGATGCAGAGAATCTCCTTGGCACCCGTGTTGTCGGCGACGCGCAGTCGCGACTCCTGCTGGATCACAGCTTTCTCCTGATCGTCAACGAGAGTCGACGGGCCGGCCGCTGCTCACTCGATCGCATCGCTGCATCGAGCACATACGGCCGTACCACATCGGCTTCGTTACTTGGCCTTCTCGAGGATCTCGACGACGCGCCAGCGCTTCGTCGCGGACAGCGGCCGGGTCTCCATGAGGAGGACACGGTCGCCGACACCGCACGCGTTCTGCTCGTCGTGCGCCTTCAGCTTGTTCGTACGGCGGATGACCTTGCCGTACAGCGCGTGCTTGACGCGGTCCTCGACGGCGACGACGACGGTCTTGTCCATCTTGTCGCTGACGACGAGACCCTCACGGGTCTTGCGGAAACCGCGCGTCTCGTTGGTGTTCTCAGTCATCAGGCGTTCTCCACCGTCTCGATGCCCAGCTCGCGCTCGCGCATCAGGGTGTAGATCCGCGCGATGTCCTTACGGACCAGCTTCAGCCGGCCGTGGTTGTCGAGCTGCCCGGTCGCCGCCTGGAAGCGGAGGTTGAACAGCTCCTCCTTGGCCTCACGCAGCTTGGCAACGAGGCCCTCGTTGTCCAGCTGACGAAGCTCAGCAGCCTTGATAGCGGCCGACATCAGCTCTCACCGTCCTCGCGCCGGACGATCCGGCACTTCATCGGCAGCTTGTGCGCGGCGCGGGTGAGCGCCTCGCGAGCAACCTTCTCATTCGGGTACGACAGCTCGAACATGACCCGACCCGGGTGCACGTTCGCGATCCACCACTCCGGCGAACCCTTACCGGAACCCATGCGGGTCTCGGCGGGCTTCTTGGTGAGGGGACGGTCCGGGTAGATGTTGATCCAGACCTTGCCGCCACGGCGGATGTGACGGGTGATCGCGATACGAGCGGACTCGATCTGACGGTTCGTCACGTACGCCGGGGTGACGGCCTGGATGCCGAACTGGCCGAAGGCCAGCTCCGTACCGCCCTTGGCCGCGCCACGCCGCTTGGGGTGGTGCTGCTTGCGGTGCTTGACCCTACGGGGGATCAGCATGGGGGTCAGGCCTCCGTTCCGGTGTTCTCGGCAGCCGGAGCCTCGACCGCGGCGGCCGCAGGGGCCTCGGCGGCGGGACGACGGCCACCACGGCCACCACGCTCGCCGCCGCGCTCGCCACCACGGCGCTCGCCACCGCGGGCGGGACGACCACCCTCGGGACGGGCCGGGCGGTTGCCCGAACGGGCAGCGGCGTTCTCGGCGCGGACCTCGGCGATGTTCTTGACGTCGCCCTTGTAGATCCAGACCTTCACGCCGATGCGGCCGAAGGTGGTCTTGGCCTCGAAGAAGCCGTAGTCGACGTTCGCACGAAGGGTGTGCAGCGGCACACGGCCCTCGCGGTAGAACTCCGAACGGCTCATCTCGGCGCCGCCGAGACGACCGGAGCACTGGACCTTGATGCCCTTGGCGCCGGACTTCATGGTGCCCTGCATCGACTTGCGCATGGCACGGCGGAACGACACGCGGGAGGACAGCTGCTCCGCGACGCCCTGAGCCACGAGCTGGGCGTCCAGCTCGGGGTTCTTGACCTCAAGGATGTTCAGCTGGACCTGCTTGCCGGTCAGCTTCTCGAGGTCGCCGCGGATGCGGTCGGCCTCGGTGCCACGCCGGCCGATGACGATGCCGGGGCGGGCGGTGTGGATGTCAACGCGGACGCGGTCGCGGGTGCGCTCGATCTCGACCTTGGAGATGCCGGCGCGCTCCATGCCCTTCGTCATCATGCGACGAATGGCAACGTCTTCCTTGACGTAGTCCTTGTACAGCTTGTCGGCATACCAGCGGGACTTGAAGTCCGTGCTGATGCCGAGACGGAACCCGTGCGGGTTAACCTTCTGGCCCATTACCGGGTCCCTTCCTTGCTGCTGACGACCACGGTGATGTGGCTGGTCCGCTTGCGGATCCGGTAGGCACGGCCCTGAGCGCGCGGACGGAACCGCTTCAGGGTCGGACCCTCGTCAACGTACGCCTCAGAGATGTAGAGGTCGTCCACGTTGGAGTGGTTGTAGTTGTGTGCGGCGTTGGCGATGGCGCTGTCGAGCACCTTGCCGACCGGCACGGTGGCGGCCTGCGGAGCGAAACGCAGGACCGCCTGGGCCTCCGTGGCGTTCAGGCCACGGATGAGGTCCACCACGCGGCGGGCCTTCATGGGCGTGACGCGGATGTACCGCGCCTGGGCCCTGGCTTCCATGGTTGTCCCCTTAATGGAGTAAGTCATTGAGTCGTTCTGGCGCTAAAGCTCAAGCTCAGCGGAGCGACTAGCGACGCTTCGACTTGCGGTCATCCTTCACGTGCCCCTTGAAGGTGCGCGTGGGAGCGAACTCGCCGAGCTTGTGGCCGACCATCGACTCGGTGACGAACACCGGGACGTGCTTACGGCCATCGTGGACCGCGATCGTGTGACCCAGCATGGCCGGGGAGATCACGGAACGACGGGACCAGGTCTTGATGACGTTCTGCGTGCCCGCCTCGTTCTGGACATCCACCTTCTTCTGAAGGTGGTCGTCGATGAAGGGGCCCTTCTTGAGACTGCGCGGCATCTGACCTGCTCCTAGCGCTTCTTGTTGGTCTTGCGGCGGCGCACGATGAGCTTGTCCGACGCCTTGTTCGGGCGACGGGTACGGCCCTCGGGCTTGCCCCACGGCGAGACCGGGTGGCGACCACCGGAGGTCTTACCCTCACCACCACCGTGCGGGTGGTCGATCGGGTTCATGGCCACACCACGCACGGTCGGGCGGACGCCCTTCCAGCGCATACGGCCGGCCTTGCCCCAGTTGATGTTCGACTGCTCGGCGTTGCCGACCTCGCCGATGGTGGCGCGGCAGCGGGCGTCGACCAGACGGGTCTCACCCGACGGCATGCGCAGGGTCGCCATGCGGCCCTCACGCGCCAGCAGCTGGATGCCGGAACCGGCGGAGCGGGCCAGCTTGGCACCGCCACCGGGACGCAGCTCCACGGCGTGGATGGTGGTACCGACCGGGATGTTGCGCAGCGGCAGGTTGTTGCCCGGCTTGATGTCGGCCCCGGGGCCGTTCTCGATCCGGTCGCCCTGAGCAATGCCACGCGGCGCGATGATGTAGCGCTTCTCGCCGTCGAGGTAGTGCAGGAGCGCGATGCGCGCAGTGCGGTTGGGGTCGTACTCGATGTGAGCGACCTTGGCCGGCACGCCGTCCTTGTCGTGACGACGGAAGTCGATCACGCGGTAGGCGCGCTTGTGACCGCCACCCTGGTGGCGAGCGGTGATACGACCGGCGTTGTTACGGCCGCCCTTGCTGTGCAGGGGGCGAACCAGCGACTTCTCCGGCGTGGACCGCGTGATTTCGACGAAGTCGGCCACGCTGGAGCCACGGCGGCCCGGCGTAGTCGGCTTGTACTTGCGGATACCCATTTTCGTCCTCGTCCTTAACGACGATCACGTTCCCCGTCAGGCGGAGACCGGACCACCGAAGATGTCGATGCGGTTGCCCTCGGCCAGCGTCACGATGGCGCGCTTGGTGTCCTTGCGCTTGCCAAAGCCCGTCTTGGAGCGCTTGCGCTTGCCCTGACGGTTGAGCGTGTTGACGGCCTCGACCTTGACCGAGAAGACCGCCTCGACGGCCTGCTTGATCTGGGTCTTGTTGGCACCGGGCGCCACGACGAACGTGTACTTGTTCTCGTCGAGGAGCGAGTAGCTCTTCTCCGAGATAACCGGCTTGACCAGGACGTCACGGGGGTCCGTGTACGTCTTGCTCGTGATCTCCGCGGCCATCAGGCAGCGCTCCCTTCGAGCTCGCCCTCAGAGGCGACAGCCTTGGCGGACGCGGCCGGACCGGCCACGAAACGCTCGAAGGCGGCCTGGGTGAAGACCACGTCGTCAGCGACGAGCACGTCGTAGGTGTTCAGCTGGCCGGCGTCCAGAATGTGCACGTTCGGCAGGTTGCGAGCGGACTTCAGGCCCAGCTCGTCCTCGCGCTCGACGACCAGGAGGACGCTCTTGCGCTCGGAGATCTTGCCGATCAGGCTCTTCGCGGCCTTGGTCGACGGCGTCTCGGTCGCGGTCACGCCGGTGATGACGTGAATGCGGTCGTGGCGGGCCCGGTCGGTGAGGGCACCGCGGAGCGCGGCGACGATCATCTTCTTCGGGGTCCGCTGCGAGTAGTCGCGCGGCACGGGACCGTGCACGACGCCACCGCCGGCGAACTGCGGCGCACGGGTCGAGCCCTGACGGGCGCGGCCGGTGCCCTTCTGGCGGTACGGCTTCTTGCCGCCACCACGGACCTCGCCGCGGCGCTTCACCTTGTGCGTGCCCTGACGGGCAGCGGCGAGCTGTGCGACGACGACCTGGTGCATCAGCGGAATGCTGACCTTGGCGTCGAAGATCTCGGCGGGCAGCTCGACGCTGCCGGCCTTGTCGCCGGCCGGCGACAGGATGTCAATGGTGGTCATATCCTTCACAGCCCCTTCGCCGCGGTGCGGACGAGGACGAGGCCGCCGTTGGGGCCCGGGATTGCGCCCTTGATGAGCAGCAGGCCCTTCTCCGCGTCGACCGCGTGCACGGTCAGGTTCTGGGTGGTCACACGCTCGTGGCCCATCCGACCCGCCATGCGCATGCCCTTGAACACGCGACCCGGGGTGGCGCAGCCACCGATGGAACCGGGCGAACGGTGCTTGCGCTGGGTGCCGTGACCGGCGCCGAGGCCCTTGAAGTTGTGACGCTTCATGACACCGGCGAAGCCCTTGCCCTTGGAGGTGCCGGTCACGTCGACCTTGACACCCGCCTCGAACAGCTCAGCGGTGATCTCCTGGCCGAGGGTGTACTCGGACGCGTCCGTCGTACGGATCTCGACCAGGTGGCGGCGCGGGGTGACACCGGCCTTGGCGAAGTGACCCACGAGGGGCTTGTTCACCTTGCGGGGGTCGATCTCGCCGAAGCCGAGCTGCACGGCGTCGTAGCCGGAAGCGCTGTCGGCGGTGTGGACCTGGGTCACGACATTCGGCCCAGCCTTGACGACGGTCACCGGGACGACCCGGTTGTTCTCGTCCCAGACCTGGGTCATGCCGAGCTTCTCGCCCAGGATGCCCTTAATCTGCTTAGCCATCTTCGGTGCGCCTCTCAGAGCTTGATCTCGATGTCGACGCCGGCCGGCAGGTCGAGACGCATGAGCGAGTCAACCGTCTTCGGCGTGGGGTCGAGGATGTCGATCAGACGCTTGTGAGTACGCATCTCGAAGTGCTCGCGCGAGTCCTTGTACTTGTGCGGCGAGCGGATGACGCAGTACACGTTCTTCTCAGTGGGCAGCGGCACCGGGCCTGCGACCTGCGCACCAGTACGAATCACCGTCTCGACGATCTTCTTCGCCGAGGAGTCGATGACCTCGTGGTCGTAGGCCTTGAGCCGGATGCGGATCTTCTGTCCCGCCATGGCTACTCAGTAGTCCTTTGTGTCGTTTGCTGCTACTGCGACCGGCTGGGTCCGGGTGGACTCGTCCGGCGGCGCCCCCGGGTGGTTACCTCGCGGTCTCCCTCCGACCCCCGCGGTCGGGCGTGTCGCCCTACCGCTTGCAAAAAACCAAAGAGGTTTCACACCCTCTTCGGTTCCAGCTCCGGGATCGGTGAGGTCTTGCACCCACCAGGCGCCGGGTCGAGGCCCCGTCCACGCTTCCCGGAAGATTCCCGTACGTCCGCCCCGCAGCTGCCGCGGTGTCGCTTACACACCACTGCGTCCACATACAGCACGTGAACACATGAACGGCCATCACGGGAACGACGAGTACATGGGACTCGCTTCCGGTCCTCCCGGCGGGAGGCGCGCAGCATCGGCACTCAACCGAGCAACTTGGACATACTGCCATACGGCGGAGCCCAAACGCCAATCGGGCGCTTTTCTGCGGCGCCCGTCACTCCCCGGCAGGGGGCTGCCCGCACACCCGGGCGTCCGGCCCTCCCGGCCCGTCCAGGCCGAGGTCCACGGACTCGGTGCCCGCCGTCCCGCCGCGCACCGCCCCGACCTCCAGGGCGCCCCGCAGGTCGCCCGGCAGGGTCACCGCGTAGACGGTGCGGGCACCGTCGCCGGCCGGGGCGCCGCCCGCTTCCCGGAAGGGCAGGTACGTGCCGCCGCAGGCCACGCCGGTGACCCGCTCGCCGTCGGCGGCGAGCAGCAGGCGCCACCCGCCGGGCCCGGCCGCCGGGCCGAACACCCGGACGGTGCGCGGCTCCCGGCCCGCGGGCAGGTCGGCGGCGGCCCGGACGGCGCGGTCCAGCTCGGGATCGGCCGGGGGCGCGGCCGACGCGGCCGCGCCCCCTGACGTCGCGCGCTCCGGCGTGACCGGGGCGGACGCTCCCCCGTCGCCGGTGCGTCCCGGGGCGCAGCCCGCGGCCAGGACGGCCGCCACCGCCACCGCGACGACGGCCGCGGGACGGGCGGTGCGGGAGGGCGTACGGAAGCGCATGGGTCACGTCCGGGGGGCAGGAGGTCGGGGTCCGGGTCCGGGTCCGGGGGCGACGGTACCCGGCCCCGCCGTACGGGCCCGCACGGCGGGGCGGGGCAGGGCAGGGCAGGCCCGGTCAGCCGGAGCGCCGCTGCCAGCCGGAGCGCCGCTGCCAGCCGGAGTCCAGCCCGGCCGGGCCCGGCGTGCGTCCGGCCCGGCCCGTCCACCGCTGCCGCCGTCCGTGCTCCGATGTCATCGCTCTCCCCCGTCGCTCCCCCGCCGCCCGTGCGGACGGCCTCACCCATCCAGACGCTGCGGGCGGCACTCCGGGTCGCACCCCAGGCCGACTGTTCGCGCACGTCCGTGGTCCGGGCCCGGACGGCTCGGGGGTGCGGCCGGGCGATGCGGGGGCCGCCGGTCAGGCGGAGGGGATCGGCTCCGCCTCGGCGCCGGCAGGGGCCGAGGCCGAGGGGCGGCGCGGAACGGCGCCGCGCAGGCTCCACAGCATGCCGGCGGCACAGGCGAGCGGGCCGGCGGCGAAGGCGACGCAGACCCGGCCCTCGATCGGCCCCGGCACCAGGGTGACGCCGACCAGGACGGCGGTGCCGAACAGCCAGCAGAGCAGCTGGGCGCGGTGCCGGTGCAGCACGATGAGCGCCTGGCCGAGGACCATGGCGAGCAGGTAGCCGAAGGCACCGAGGCACAGGCAGAGGAAGTCGGCGCGGTCGAGCACCTCGGGTGCGGCGAACAGCAGGTGGATCAGCCACGGCCCGAGCACGACGGCGGGCACGGAGATCGCGACGCACAGCAGGGTGACCGCCGCGCACGCCCTGCGCAGCATGGCCAGGAAGTCGGCGTGCCGGCCGGCCGCCGCGGCGCCGGCCAGGCCGGACAGCAGCGACGCCTGGAGCGCGCCGAACACGAAGATCGGCACCCGGGCGAGGACGAGGGCGCTGAGCAGCGCGGCGACGAGGTCGACCTGGTCCGGTTCCAGGAGCTGGACGCTCATCACGGCGGCGCTGACCATCCACTGCGCGAGCAGGGTCGAGACCATGAGCGGGCCGAGGCCGCGGACGAGGCCGGGCCAGGGCTGCGGCGGTCCGGGGCGGACGGCGCGGACGGTGGCGGGCAGCGTCGCGAGCAGCGCCAGCAGGGGCGCGACGGTCATGATCAGGCTGAACGCGAGGGCGGAGTGCAGGCCCGCGGCGGCGCACCCGAACGCGAGCAGCATCCGCAGCGCGCCGTCGACGGCCAGTTGGGTGCCGTACGGCGTGAAGCGGCCGAGGCCGGCGAGGATGCCGCGGGTGAGGTAGCAGAACGCCATGGCGGCGAAGGCGCTGCCGAGGGCCGCGACGAGGGCGGTGTCCCCGTGCAGCAGGAGGTCCGCCAGGGGGCGGGCGAACGCCGCCATCAGGGCGAGGATGACGCCGAGGATGCCGCAGGTGAGCAGTGTCGCGCGGCGCAGGACGGGCCGGGCGCCCTCGCCGCGGACGGTGCGGGCCGCGACGATCCGGGTGAGTTCCTGTTCGAGCGGGAGGAACAGCCCGATGCCGACGGACATGACGATCGTCCACAGCACGGAGACGCCGGCCATGGCCTCGGTGGTGAGGCTGTGCCCGGCGACGGCCAGTTGCAGGTAGGAGGCGACGCCGAGGACGGCGGTGCCGACGGCGACCGTCCGGATGCCGGCCGGCAGGGCGGTGGCGAGGCTGCGCAGGCGCTTCATGGGTCAGCGGGCCGCGTGCTTGATCATGGCGTTGACTCCCGGGCGGCCGGCGTGCCGGGCGGCGCCCGGGAGCAGGGTGATGGCGTGCAGGCGGGAGGACAGGTGCAGCCGGGAGACCTTGGCGGCGCGGTGCCAGCCGAGGGCGTCGAGGCGGTCGGCGGTCTCCCGGAAGAAGCGCTTGGCCTCCTCGAAGCGGCTGCCGGTGTACGCCGTGGCCGAGGACTCGCTGCCGGCGTGCCGGCGGTAGCTGAAGCAGACCTCGGGGGCGGTGGCCAGGGACTCCCCCGCGACGAGCAGGTCGACGACGAGCGCGAGGTCCTGGATGACGCCGAGGTCGGCGCGGAAGCCGTACGGGCGGACGGCTTCGGTGCGCCAGCAGATCGACGGGAAGTAGAGCCAGTTGCCGCGCAGCAGGCTGACGGCGAGGTCCTCGCCGCCGAGGAGGTCGCGGCCGGGGCCCTTCGGGGCGTACAGGCGGCGCTTGGTGCGGTCGACGAGGGTGTCGTACGGCTGCCCGTCGGTGCCGACGACCTCGACGCCGGGCTGGATCATCGCGGCCCGGGGCTCGCGGGCCACGGCGGCGCGGACGACGTCGAGGTAGGTCGGGTGCATGAGGTCGTCGCAGCCCATGAGCACGAGGTACTCGTACTCGGCGAGGGCGACGCAGCGGTTGAAGTTGCCGGTGACGCCGAGGTTGGCGTCGTTGCGGAAGTACCGCACGCGCGGGTCGGCCAGGGCCTCGAACCACTCGGGCACGCCGGGCTCCTTGCCGTCGTCCACGACGGTGAGGCGCCAGTCGTCGCCGCTCTGCGCGAGGACGCTGTGCACGGCGTCCTGCATGAGTCGGACGTCGCCGTAGTACGGCAGGAGGATCTCGTAGCGGGACACGTGGCTCCTAGACCTCGGCCTCGGCGGGGACGGCCGCGGGCGTCCGCCGGGCGGCGAAGGCCCGGTAGAAGTCGGACCCGGGGGCGAAGTCCCGGACGTGGCGGGGCATCCGGCGGATCACGGCGAGGAGCAGGACGAGCCCGGCGCGGACGAGGTAGACCATCGCCTTGAGCGGCGAGGCGCTGGGGCGGCCGGTGGTGCGGGCGCGCATCGCGACCGGCACCTGGCGGACGGTGAAGCCGCAGCGGGCGGCGCCGACCAGGCTCTCGACGGTGTCGCCGAGGTACTCGACGGGGTACCAGCGGGCGAAGAACTCGATCAGCGGCCGGTTGCAGGCGCGGAAGCCCGAGGTGGTGTCGGTCAGCCGGGCGCCGGCGATGCGGGAGAGCACGAGGGAGAGCAGCTTCATCGCCCAGCGGCGCGGCCCGCGCACCCGGTAGTCGCCCTCGCCGTCGAAGCGGGCGCCGATGACGAGGTCGGCGTCGGCCAGGCGCTCCAGCAGGAGCGGCACGTAGAACGGGTCGTGCTGGCCGTCCGCGTCGACCTGGACGGCGACGTCGTAGTCGTGCTGCTGCGCGTAGCGGTAGCCGAGGCGCATGGCGCCGCCGACGCCGAGGTTGAACGGCAGCCGGGCGACGGCGGAGCCCGCCGCGGCGGCGACCTCGGCGGTGCGGTCGGTGGATCCGTCGTCGACGACGAGCGTGTCGACGTGCGGCAGCTGGCGCTTGATCTCGCCCAGCACGGCGGGCAGGCCGTCGGCCTCGTTCCAGGCGGGCAGGATGATCAGGACGCGCTGGCCAGTGGTCACGGCGTGGCCTCCGGGGTGGTGGCGGGGAGGGAGGCGTGCTGGGGGCCGGTGAGGATGCCCTGTTCGGCGAGCTGGGCGCGTATCAGGGCGACGTCCTCGGCGAGGGTGCGGGTCTCCGCCTCAAGGCGGCTCGCCTCCCAGCTGAGGTGGAGGCTGACCAGCAGGACGAGCACGAAGCCGGCGAAGAGCACGAGGCTCACGCCGGACGCGACGCCGAGCCGGCGGGCGGTGGAGTCGAGCAGCGAGGGGAAGAAGCCGAGGGGCGCTATGGCGAGGCCGATGGTCAGCCATATCGCCGCGTACTTCTCGCGGAGCTGCTGGCGGCGCAGCAGCTCCAGGATGTAGGCGAGCACCACCACGCCGGTGATCGAGGTGAGGATGGAGAGTTGCACTGCCGGCGCCTTCCGTGCGCGGGGCGGTCCCCGTGGGTGGCCAACAGCCTAAGGCAGCGGCCCCACGCACTCGAACGGGTGGTCGGCTAGGTGCCGGGGGTGACGAGGTCGCGGAAGGCGGGGCGGCGCAGGGCGGCGGCGAGCGAGTCCCGCCAGTCCGGCAGCGGTGCGAGGCCCGCGGCGGCCCACCGGTCGTGGCCGAGCACGCTCCAGGCGGGCCGTACGGCCGGGCGGGGGAACGCGGCCGAGGTGGTCGGCCTGATCCGCTCGGGGTCGAGCCCGGCGAGGGCGTACGCCTCGCGGGCGAGCCCGTACCACGTGGTGCGGCCCGCGGCGGTGCCGTGGTAGACGCCGGCCGGGGCGTGCGGGGCGCGGCCGAGGGCGAGCAGCTGCCGGGCGAGGTCGTGCGACCAGGTGGGCTGTCCGTGCTGGTCGTCGACGACGTCGACGGTGGCGCGGACGGCGGCGAGCTTCAGCATGGTGGCCACGAAGTTCGGCCCGTGCTCGCCGTACAGCCATGCGGTGCGCACGACGTAGCCGGTGCCGGGGAGGAGTTCCAGCACCGCCTGCTCCCCGGCGAGCTTGGAGCGGCCGTAGGCGTTGACGGGTCCGGTCGCGGCGGACTCCGGGCAGGGCCGGTCGGTGTCGCCGGGGAGGACGTAGTCGGTGGAGACCTGGAGGAGCCGGGCACCGGCCTCGCGGCAGGCGAGGGCGAGGTGGCGCGCGCCGGCGCCGTTGACGGCGGTGGCGGCGGCCTCGGCGCTCTCCGCGCCGTCGACGTCCGTCCAGGCCGCGCAGTTCACGACCACCTCGTGGCCGTGCACGGCCTCGCGGACGGCCTGCGCGTCGGTGACGTCGAGCGCGGACCGGTCGAGCCCGGTGGCCTTCTCGCCGGCCTCGTCGAGCACGGCCAGCAGGTCGCGCCCGAGCATGCCGCCGGCGCCGGTGACGAGCCAGGTCGTCATGCGAGGGCCGCCCGGGCCTTGAGCGGCTCCCACCAGGCGCGGTTCTCGCGGTACCAGGCGATGGTGTCGGCGAGGCCGTCGGCGAAGGAGACCTGCGGCTCGTAGCCGAGCTCCTCGCGGATGCGGGTGATGTCGAGCGAGTAGCGCAGGTCGTGGCCCTTGCGGTCCTCGACGTGCTCGACCATGTCCCATCCGGCGCCCGCGGCCTCCAGCAGGAGGCCGGTGAGCTCCTTGTTGGTGATCTCGGTGCCGCCGCCGATGTTGTAGACCCGGCCGGCCCGGCCGCCGCGCAGGGCGAGGTCGATGCCCCGGCAGTGGTCGGAGACGTGCAGCCAGTCGCGGACGTTGCCGCCCTCGCCGTACAGCGGCACCTTCCGCCCGTCGAGGAGGTTGGTGGTGAACAGCGGGACGACCTTCTCCGGGAACTGGTGGTGCCCGTAGTTGTTGGAGCAGCGGGTGACCACCACGTCCATGCCGTGGGTGCGGTGGTAGGCGAGCGCCAGCAGGTCGGAGGAGGCCTTGGAGGCCGAGTACGGGGAGTTCGGCGCCAGCGGCCAGTCCTCGGTCCAGGAGCCCTCGCTGATCGAGCCGTACACCTCGTCGGTGGAGACGTGGACGAAGCGGCCGACGCCGTGGTGGCGCGCGGCGTCGAGCAGCACCTGGGTGCCGACGACGTTGGTCCGCACGAACGGTCCGGCGCCCTCGATGGACCGGTCGACGTGCGACTCGGCGGCGAAGTGGACGACCACGTCGTGGCCGGCCATCGCGGCGTCCACCGCCTCGGGGTCGCAGATGTCGGCCCGGACGAAGCGGTAGCCCGGGTGGTCGGCGACCGGTGCGAGGTTGGCCTCGACGCCCGAGTAGGTGAGCTTGTCGAGCACGGTGATGCGGGCCGAGGCGTCGGCCCGGAGCTGCGAACGGACGAACTCGGAGCCGATGAAACCGGCGCCGCCGGTGACCAAGATGCGCATAGTGCGCGCAGTCTACCGGCGGGCCCCGGCCGGCCCGAGGACGTCCGCCAGGGAGGCCGGACGGGCTCCCGTAGGCTGCTGCCCATGCGTGGAATCCTGCTGGCCGGCGGTACCGGCTCCCGCCTGTGGCCGCTCACCCGGGCCGTCTCGAAACAGCTGCTCCCGGTCTTCGACAAGCCGATGGTCTACTACCCGCTGTCCACCCTGGTGATGGCGGGCATCGACGAGATCCTCATCGTCACGACCGCGGAGGACCAGCCGCAGTTCCACCGGCTGCTCGGCGACGGCTCCCAGCTCGGCCTGAGGCTGCAGTACGCCGTCCAGGAGCGGCCGGAGGGCATCGCGCAGGCCTTCGTGCTGGGCGCGGACTTCATCGGCGACGCACCGGTGGCCCTGATCCTGGGCGACAACATCTTCCACGGCAGCGGGCTCGGCACCCGGCTCGCCCAGCACACGGATCCCAAGGGCGGGCTGGTCTTCGCCTACCCGGTCGCCGACCCGACGGCGTACGGCGTGGTGGAGTTCGACGGGGACGGCCGGGTGCTGTCGATCGAGGAGAAGCCGCAGCAGCCGAAGTCGCGGTACGCGGTGCCCGGGCTGTACTTCTACGACAACCGCGTCGTGGAGATCGCGCGCGGCCTGAGGCCCAGCGCCCGGGGCGAGCTGGAGATCACCGCGGTCAACGACGCCTACCTGCGGTCCGGCGAGCTGCAGGTGACGAAGCTGGACCGCGGCACGGCCTGGCTGGACACCGGGACGTTCGTCTCGATGGTGCAGGCCTCGGAGTTCGTCCGGGTCATCGAGGAGCGCCAGGGCCTCAAGATCGGCTGCATCGAGGAGGCCTGCTGGCGGGCCGGCCTGATCGACTCGGACCGGCTGCGCGCACTCGCCGAACCGTTGACGAAGAGCGGGTACGGCCAGTACCTGCTGCACCTGCTGCAGGAAGAGAACTCCCGGTGAAGTTCCGCGCGTTGGCCATTCCAGGCGCCTTCGAGATCACGCCCCGGCTGCACGGCGACCCGCGCGGCCTGTTCACCGAGTGGTACCGCTTCGACCGGCTCGCCGAACACGTCGGCCACCCGTTGCGCCTCGCCCAGGCCAACCTCTCGGTGTCGGCCCGCGGCGTCGTGCGCGGCATCCACTTCGCGGACGTGCCGCCCGGCCAGGCCAAGTACGTGAGCTGCGTCCGGGGCGCGGTGCTGGACGTGCTGGTGGACCTGCGCACCGGCTCCCCCGCCTTCGGGCGCTGGGAGGGCGTGCGGCTGGACGACACCGACCGCCGCGCGGTCTACGTCCCGGAGGGCGTCGGCCACGGCTTCTGCGCGCTCACCGACGACGCCACGCTGTCGTACCTCTGCTCGGAGGCGTACAACCCGGTCGGCGAGCACGCCGTGCACCCGCTCGACCCGGACCTCGGCATCGCCTGGCCCGCCGACGCCCCGCAGCTGTCCGACCGCGACGCGGCCGCGCCCTCGCTGGCCGAGGCGCTCGCGTCCGGCCTGCTGCCCTCCTACGAGGCCTGCCGGGCGTACACCGCCGGCCTCTGACACCCCGGCGCGGGCGGCGGCCGCCACCGGGCCGCCGCCCGGTGGCGACGGCGGCCGCCGGGAACCCGGCACCGGACATGCGAGAGGGCCCGCCCTCCCGTCCTTGCGGACGGAGGAGCGGGCCCTCTCGTTGCCTTGCGGCGAGCCTGCCGAACGGCGGGCCGGGGTCAGATCATCACTTGATGATCTTGGTGACCTGGCCGGCGCCGACGGTGCGGCCACCCTCACGGATGGCGAACTTGAGGCCCTCCTCCATGGCGATGGGCTGGATCAGCGCAACGGTCATGGCGGTGTTGTCGCCCGGCATGACCATCTCGGTGCCCTCGGGGAGGGTCACGACGCCGGTCACGTCCGTGGTACGGAAGTAGAACTGCGGGCGGTAGTTGTTGAAGAACGGGGTGTGACGGCCACCCTCGTCCTTCGACAGGATGTACGACTGGGCCTCGAAGTCGGTGTGCGGCGTGACCGAACCCGGCTTGATGATGACCTGGCCGCGCTCGACATCCTCGCGCTTGATGCCACGGAGGAGCAGACCGACGTTCTCGCCCGCCTGGCCCTCGTCGAGCAGCTTGCGGAACATCTCGATACCGGTGACCGTGGTGGTGGTCTTGGTGGTCTTGATGCCGATGATGTCGACGGTCTCGTTGACCTTGAGGACACCACGCTCGATGCGACCGGTGACGACGGTGCCACGACCGGTGATCGTGAAGACGTCCTCGATCGGCATCAGGAACGGGAGCTCGGTGGCGCGCGCCGGGGTCGGGATCGACTCGTCGACGGCGGCCATCAGGCCGAGGAGCTTCTGGCCCCACTCGGCGTCGCCCTCGAGCGCCTTCAGCGCCGAGACGCGCACGACCGGCAGGTCGTCGCCCGGGAACTCGTACTCGGAGAGGAGCTCACGGACCTCGAGCTCGACGAGCTCCAGGATCTCCTCGTCGTCCACCATGTCGGCCTTGTTCAGGGCGACGACGATGTAGGGGACGCCGACCTGGCGGGCCAGGAGGACGTGCTCCTTGGTCTGCGGCATCGGGCCGTCGGTGGCGGCGACGACGAGGATCGCACCGTCCATCTGGGCCGCACCGGTGATCATGTTCTTGATGTAGTCCGCGTGACCCGGGCAGTCGACGTGGGCGTAGTGACGCGCCTCGGTCTGGTACTCGACGTGCGCGATGGAGATGGTGATACCGCGCTGCCGCTCCTCCGGCGCCTTGTCGATCTGGTCGAACGGCGTGAAGGGGTTGATCTCCGGGTAAGCGTCGTGCAGCACCTTGGTGATCGCCGCGGTCAGCGTGGTCTTACCGTGGTCGATGTGACCGATGGTGCCGATGTTGACGTGGGGCTTCGTCCGCTCGAACTTCGCCTTCGCCACTGCAGTCCTCCTGAGGACAGTTCTGTACGCCGTACGACGTCAGTTGGTCTGGATCGGGTTTGGGAACGTGGCGCCGGTAGCGCCCCGTGCCGTCCCGCGGGGTGGGGTGCCGGAGGGCCCGGGGGGATCTGGGGAGATCCCCCCGAGTTTCCTCCTTCTAGCCTAAGGGGTCGGGAAAGTCCCGTATGTCGGCAGCATGCGCCGCCGGCACGGTGGAACTACTCGCCCTTGGACTTGGCGATGATGTCGTCCGCCACGTTCCGCGGAACCTCGGCGTACGAGTCGAACTGCATCGAGTAGCTTGCGCGACCAGAGGTCTTGCTGCGCAGGTCACCGACGTAGCCGAACATCTCGGAGAGCGGGACGAGCGCCGAAACGACGCGGGCGCCGTGACGCTCGTCCATGGAACGGATCTGACCGCGACGGGAGTTGATGTCGCCGATCACGTCGCCCATGTAGTCCTCGGGCGTGGTGACCTCGACGGCCATCATCGGCTCCAGGATGGCCGGGGAGGCCTTCCGGGCGCCTTCCTTGAACGCCATCGAACCGGCGATCTTGAACGCGAGCTCGGACGAGTCGACGTCGTGCGACGCACCGTCGAGCAGGGTCACGCGAACGCCCTGGAGCGGGTACCCGGCGAGGACACCGAACTCCATGGCCTCCTGGCAGCCGGCGTCGACCGAAGGGATGTACTCCTTCGGCACGCGGCCACCGGTGACCTTGTTGACGAACTCGTAGCCCTCGCCGGACTCGAGCGGCTCGATCGCGATCTGGATCTTCGCGAACTGGCCCGAGCCACCGGTCTGCTTCTTGTGCGTGTAGTCGATGCGCTCGACGCCCTTGCGGATCGTCTCGCGGTACGCGACCTGCGGCTTGCCGACGTTGGCCTCGACCTTGAACTCACGCTTCATACGGTCGACCAGCACCTCGAGGTGCAGCTCGCCCATACCCGCGATGATGGTCTGGCCGGTCTCCTCGTCCGTGTTGACCTGGAAGGACGGGTCCTCCTCGGCCAGGCGCTGGATGGCGGTACCGAGCCGCTCCTGGTCGCCCTTGGACTTCGGCTCGATCGCGACGCGGATGACCGGGGCCGGGAAGTCCATGGACTCCAGGATGACCGGCTGCTTCTCGTCGGACAGGGTCTCGCCGGTGGTGGTCTGCTTGAGACCCATGACGGCGACGATGTCGCCGGCGCCCACCGAGTCGATCTCCTCACGCTTGTTCGCGTGCATGCGGTAGATCTTGCCGATGCGCTCCTTGCGGCCCTTCACCGCGTTGAGGACGGCGGTGCCGGCCTCAAGGCGCCCGGAGTAGATCCGGACGAAGGTGAGCTTGCCCAGGTGCGGGTCGGACATGATCTTGAACGCGAGCGCGGCGAGCGGCTCGTCGTCCGAGGCCTTGCGCGAGATCTTCACCGAGTCGTCGCCGGGCTTGGTGCCCTCGATGGACTCGATGTCCAGCGGCGACGGCAGGTACTTCACGACGGCGTCGAGCAGGGGCTGAACGCCCTTGTTCTTGAACGCGGTGCCGCAGAAGATCGGCGTGAAGGCGGACTCCAGCGTGCCCTTGCGGATCGCGGCGATCAGCAGCTCCTCGGGGATGTCGTCGCCCTCCAGGGCGAGCTCCATCACCTCGTCGCTGACGTTCGACACGGTGTCGAGCAGCGCCTCGCGGTACTCGGCCGCCTTGTCGGCGAGCTCGGCCGGGATGTCGACGACGTCGTACATCTCGCCCTTGGTCGCCTCGGGCGACCAGACCAGGGCCTTCATCTTCACCAGGTCGACGACGCCGACGAAGTCGGACTCCGCGCCGATCGGCAGCTGCATGACCAGCGGGGTCGCGCCGAGGCGGTCCACGATGGTCTGCACGCAGAAGTAGAAGTCGGCGCCCGTGCGGTCCAGCTTGTTGATGAAGCAGATGCGCGGGACGCCGTAGCGGTCAGCCTGCCGCCACACGGTCTCGGACTGGGGCTCGACGCCGGCGACGCCGTCGAACACCGTCACCGCACCGTCGAGCACGCGGAGCGAACGCTCCACCTCGACGGTGAAGTCGACGTGGCCCGGGGTGTCGATGATGTTGATGGTGTTGTCGACGCCGTCGAGCGTCCAGTGACAGGTCGTCGCGGCCGACGTGATCGTGATGCCGCGCTCCTGCTCCTGCTCCATCCAGTCCATCGTGGCAGCGCCGTCGTGGACCTCACCGATCTTGTACGAGACACCGGTGTAGAACAGGATCCGCTCGGTGGTGGTGGTCTTGCCCGCGTCGATGTGCGCCATGATCCCGATGTTGCGGACCCTGGCGAGGTCAAGGGAGGTTGCAGCCATGGTGGCTCGTTCTCTCTCTGTCTAGTGACGGGGTTAGGACTACCAGCGGTAGTGCGCGAAGGCCTTGTTGGACTCGGCCATCTTGTGGGTGTCCTCGCGACGCTTCACCGAGGCGCCCAGACCGTTGCTCGCGTCCAGGATCTCGTTGAGCAGGCGCTCGGTCATGGTCTTCTCGCGGCGGGCGCGGGAGTAGCCGACGAGCCAGCGCAGGGCCAGCGTGTTGGCGCGGCCGGGCTTGACCTCGATCGGGACCTGGTAGGTCGCGCCACCGACACGGCGGGACTTGACCTCAAGGGTCGGCTTGACGTTCTCCAGGGCGCGCTTGAGCGCGACCACCGGGTCGGCGCCGGTCTTCTCGCGGACGCCCTCAAGGGCGCCGTACACGATCCGCTCGGCGGTGGAGCGCTTGCCGTGCAGCAGGATCTTGTTGACCAGCGAGGTCACCAGCGGGGAGCCGTAAACCGGGTCGATGATGACCGGGCGCTTCGGGGCGGGGCCCTTACGAGGCATGGTTACTTCTCCTTCTTGGCGCCGTAGCGGCTGCGGGCCTGCTTGCGGTTCTTGACACCCTGGGTGTCGAGGGAACCGCGGATGATCTTGTAGCGGACACCAGGAAGGTCCTTCACACGGCCACCGCGGACCAGCACGATGGAGTGCTCCTGCAGGTTGTGGCCCTCGCCCGGAATGTAAGCGGTGACCTCGATCCCGCTGGTGAGGCGCACACGGGCGACCTTACGAAGCGCCGAGTTCGGCTTCTTCGGGGTGGTCGTGTACACACGCGTGCAGACGCCGCGTCGCTGCGGCGAGCCCTTGAGGGCGGGCGTCTTGTTCTTCTCGACCTTGTCCTGCCGGCCCTTTCGGACCAGCTGCTGGATCGTAGGCACCGTTTCTCCGTTTTCTGTGTGCCAAGGCTGCGTAAAACTAACCTGGGGCGAACCCAACCCTCCGACCCACGCGGTCGGGTGTGTTGGGCCTCCTGACGGAGGACGCGCGGAATCCCATGAGCTAGGGCAGCGTCGGCGCTCGCACGGCAAGAGCGGGATAGCGCTCTGCTACGGCGGCCGGTCTGCTGGCACGCACAAGGACCCGGGGACACCCCAGGCACGAAACAGAGCGTACCTAGCGCATCGGCGGCGGTCAAAACAAATGGAACGCCGCAGCTCACCCGGGACGGCGCAAGATCAGCCGGACGACGGGAAAATGTCCCGCCGTCCTATCACACACACCACCCCTCCGCCACCGGAGCGGGCCGGGAGCCGGACCCCGGTCAGACCGAGGAGGCAAGCGCCAGCAGGATCATCATCGCCCATCCGCCGATCGACAGCCACCCGATCACCAGGCCGGCGGTGGCCATCCCGTCGCCCTCCTCGTGCCCCTGCTTCAGCTGCGACTTCGCCATGTGCCCGGTCACCACCGCGGGGACGCCCAGCATCCCGAAGGTCGGCAGGCAGAGCAGCCCGAGCACCATCGAGGCGATCGCCAGACCGTTCGTCCGCACCGGGACGTACGGCATCGGCGGCGGCAGGAAGGCCTGCGGCACGACCGGTCCCACCTGGGAGATCTGCGGCGCGACCATCGGCCCGGACGGCAGGTCGCCGACCAGGTGGGAGAGCTGCCCGTACGTCTGCGCGCGGTGCGCGGCGTCGAAGCGCTGCGAGTACTCCTCGGCCGTCAGCCGGCCCTCCGCGTACGCGGCCTTCAGGACGTCGACCGTCCGCTCGCGGTCCGCGTGGGCGGCGCGCATCGCGGACTGGGGGGACTGCGCGGGCTGCCACGGCTGCGGCTGCTGCCCGTACGGCTGCTGCGGCTGCCCCCACGGCTGTACGGCCATCCCGGCCACCTCCCTGACGCCCCGTCGCGCGCTGTGCGCACGCTGTGCCCCTACAGAATGCAGGACGAGTGGGCGGGGCGAGTAGTTGCCGGTGCGGCCCCACGGATTCACCGGCCGCGGCCGCACGCCCGTACGGGCACCCCGCGGTGTGACGCACGCCGCACGCCCCGGGCCGCCCCGGCCGCTCCGGCATCATGGACGGGCCGGGTCGGCAGTCGGACGGCGGTGGACGGAAGAGGCACAGTGGGCAAGCGCAGCAGCAGGGACGGGCAGGGTACGGCCGTCGACGGACTGCTGGCACAGGCGGTCGGGCAGGTGGTCGCGGCGTCCCCGGACGGCCTCGACTACGCGCTCGACGTCGGGGCGTCGCTGCTGGCGGCGTCCGCGGAGCAGTGGCCCGAGGTGAGCCGGGCGCTCCTCGCGCACACGGAGCGGACCGTCGGACGGTGCTGGAGCGCCGGGTGGCGGCCGGCCGACGTGGTGCGGGTGGTGCGCCGCAGCCTCGGACCTGCGCACCTGGCGCTCGCCGTCGACCTGATCGCCGCCGAGGGCCGGCGGCACCCGGCGTCCTCGCTGGACCGCCGCTGGCACGAGCAGCTGCGCGAGCTGGCCGTCGAGGTGTGGTGGGACCGCGATGCGGCCTTCCTGTCGGCGTTCGCGGAACGCCACCGGCTCGACCGCTTCGCCCTGGCGACGGCCGCGCTGGAGGTGCTGCGGACCTGGTCGCTGCTGCCGCCGGTCGCGCCCGTCGGCCCGGTGCCGGGGCAGGGCGCGCCGTCCGCCCGGCCGTTCGCCGGGGCGGCCGTCCGGTCGGCGGGCGAGCCGCGGATGCTCGGACGGATCCGGGCCCTCCTCGCGAAGGCCGAGTCGACCGAGTTCCCGGACGAGGCCGAGGCACTGAGCGCCAAGGCGCAGCAGCTGATGGCGCAGTACTCGATCGACGAGGCGCTGCTGGCCGTCGGCGCGCGGGCCGAGGACGCGCCCGCCGCGCTGCGGATCGGGGTCGACAACCCGTACGAGAGCCCGAAGGCGATGCTGCTGGACGCGGTCGCGGCGGCCAACCGCTGCCGGGTGGTGTGGGCGAAGGAGTTCGGCTTCTGCACGGTGATCGGCTTCGACGCCGACCTGGACGCGGTGGAGCTGCTCTACACCTCGCTGCTCGTCCAGGCGACGGCGGCGATGAGCCGCGCCGGCAGCCGGAAGCACAAGGACGGCGCGCCCCGGACGAAGGCGTTCCGCCAGTCGTTCCTGATCTCCTATGCTGCGCGGATCCGCGAGCGGCTGACCGAGGCCACCGAGCGGACGACCGCGGAGGCCGCGGCCGGACGGCACCTGCGCGAGGACGGCACCTCCGAGCAACTCGTGCCGGACGAACGGCTGCTGCCCGCGCTGGCCGCCCGCGGGCAGGCCGTGGACGAGACCGTGGGGCAGATGTTCCCGAAGCTGGTCTCGCAGCGCGTGCGGGTCAGCGACGGCGAGGGCTGGGCGGCCGGCCGGGCCGCCGCCGACCGGGCGGCGATCCACGGGCGCGCCGGGGCCATCGGGCACTGAGCCGGACGCCACCGGGCGGACGGTACGGGCGGACCACACGGGGGGGCGGGCATGGCAGCAGGCGCGGACAGCGGTACGGAGCGGTTCCGCGACAGGGTGCGGGGGGCGCTGCTGGGCGGGGCGGTGGGCGACGCCCTGGGGTGGCCGGTGGAGTTCCTGCGGCTGGAGGCGATCCGGCAGCGGTTCGGCCCCGCGGGGGTGACCGGCCTGCAGGGCGACCAGGTCACGGACGACACCCAGATGACCCTGTTCACCGCGGAGGGCCTGCTGCGCGGCGGGCACCCGGAGGCGCTGAAGGCGGCGTACCACCGCTGGCTGCTCACGCAGCGCCTGTCGGCCCCCGAACGGCAGCCGGACGGCTGGCTGCTGGGGCACGCCTTCCTGTACGCCTCGCGCTCCCCCGGCACGGCCTGCCTGACCGGGCTGACGGAGCATCCGCGCTACGAGCCGGCGGCGGAGCTCGGCCGGCCCGGGCCGGTCAACCCGCACTCCAAGGGGTGCGGCACGGTGATGCGTTCGGCACCGTTCGGACTGCTGGGGCTGGGGGTGGAGGACGCGTTCCGGCAGGCGGCCCTGGCCGCGCAGCTGACCCACGGTCACCCGACGGGCTACCTCGCGGCGGGCGCCTTCGCCGCACTGGTCGAGCGGCTGGCCGCCGGGGTTCCCCTGCCGTCGGCGGTCGCGGGGACGACCGCCCAGGTGGCCGCCCTGCCGGGCGCCGGGGAGACCGTGGCGGCACTGGAGCGGGCGGTGCGCGTCGCCGCCGAGGGCCCCGGGTCGGCGGAGGCGGTGGAGCGGGTCGGCCTCGGCTGGATCGCCGAGGAGTGCCTGGCGATCGCGGTGTACTGCGCCCTGGTCGCGGGCCCGCGGGAGGCCCTGCTGCTGTCGGTGAACCACTCCGGCGACAGCGACTCGACGGGCGCGGTCTGCGGCAACCTCGTCGGCGCGGCGCACGGTCTCACGGCACTGCCCGCGGAGTGGACGGGCGCGGTGGAGGGCCGGGAGGTGCTGCTGCAGGTCGCGGACGACCTGGTCGCGCAGGCCGGGGGCGACCGCGCGGCGCTGGCGGGACGGTACCCGGTGCAGGCCTGAGCCCGGAGGAGGCCGCGGCGGACGCCCGCACCCCCGGCGTCCCGGGGTGGCGGCCGGCCCGGGCCTGCGGCGCTCAGTCCCAGAGGGCGCCGAAGGCGAGCAGCTCGTCGCGGTACTCGATGCGCTCCACCCAGTCGCCGGGCCAGGCCTCCTCGCCGTGGTGCGCCCCCGCGAACGCGCCGGTGAGACAGGCGACGGAGTCGGAGTCGCCGGAGGAGAAGGCCGCGCGGCGGACCGCGGCGACCGGGTCCTCCGGCAGCAGCAGGAAGCAGAGCAGGCCGGTGGCGAAGGCCTCCTCGGCGATCCAGCCGGCGCCGGTGATCTCGCACGGGTCGGTGTCGAGCGACGGCCGGGCGAGGGCCGCGTCGAGCCGGTCCAGCACGAGCAGGCAGTCGTCCCAGCCGCGGGCGGTGAACTCCTCCGGCGCATGGTCCTGGGCGTGCGCGGCGAGGTCGCCGAGCCAGAACGCGTCGTGCCGGGTGCGGTTGCGCAGCGCGTACTGCCGCAGCAGGCCGGGCAGTTCGCCGGGTGCGGTGCCCTCGGCGAGCAGCCGCACGGTGTACGCGGTGAGGTCGCTCGCCGCGAGCGCGGTCGGGTGGCCGTGGGTGAGGCCGGACTGCAGCTGGGCGGCGCCGGCCAGCTGGCGTTCGGTCAGGGAGCGGACCAGGCCGAGCGGGGCGACCCGCATGTTGGCGCCGCAGCCCTTGGAACCGGTGTCGGTCGCCTCCTGCCAGGGCCGGTCGGGCCTGCTGAGCCGCTGGCAGGACTTCAGGCAGGTCATGCCGGGCGCGCGGTTGTTCTGGGGCGAGCGCCACCAGTCGACGAACTCCTCGCGCACCGGCCGCTCCAGGCGCAGCGGGGTGAGCGGACCGCGCTCCAGGGCGGTGCGCAGGCCGCGGGCCAGCGCGAGGGTCATCTGGGTGTCGTCGGTGACGCGGGCCGGGGCGGGCAGCGGGAGACCGCGCCAGTCGGGGCAGTGCGCGGCGATCTCGTCGAAGGTCTCGAACTCGGTCGGGTGGCCGAGGGCGTCGCCGATCGCCAGGCCCAGCAGTGCTCCGGTGGCAGCGCCCATGTGTCCCCCTCGGTCCGGTCCTAGATCTCGACCGCCAGCTCTTCGAGTCCGCGGATCACGTACCCCGGCTGCCAGACGGGCTCGCGGAGCAGCCGCATCCCGGGGGCCCGCCGCAGCAGTGCGCCGTACGACTCCGTGAGCTCCATTCTGGCGAGCGGGGCGCCGAGACAGAAGTGGATTCCGGCGCCGAAGGTGATGTGCGGGTTGTCGGTGCGGCCGACGTCGAGGCGGTCGGGGTCGGCGAAGCGGGCCGGGTCGCGGTTGGCGGAGCCGAAGAGCAGGGCGACCTCGCTGCCGCGGGGCACGGTGGTGCCGTCGATCTCGATGTCGTCCAGCACCCAGCGTTCGAACATCTGCAGCGGGGTGTCGTGACGCATCAGCTCCTCGACGGCGGTGGGCAGGAGTTCGTCCACCGCGCCGCGCAGCCGGGCGAGTTCGCCGGGGTTGCGGAAGAGCGCCCACCAGCCGTTGCCGGTGGTGTTGACGGTGGCCTCGTGCCCCGCGTTGAGCAGCAGCACGCAGGTGGAGACCATCTCCTGCTCGCTGAGCACGTCGGTGCCGTCGGCGACCTGCACGAGGGCGCTGACGAGGTCGTCGCCGGGGGTGGTGCGGCGGGCGCGGATCAGCGCGCGCAGGTAGTCGGAGAACTCGGTGCTGGCGCGGACGGCGCGCCGCGCGGTCTCCTCGGACGGGTTGAGCTCGAACATCCCGGTGATGGCCGCCGACCACGGGCGCAGCAGCGGCCGGTCGCCCTCCGGGACACCCAGCATCTCGGCGATGACGGCGACCGGCAGGGGCTCGGCGACGGCGGCGACGAGGTCGCCTCCGCCGTCCGCGAGGAGGCCGGTGACGAGGTCGTCGGCGAGCCGGGCGACGGTGGGCTGCAGCGCGGCGACCATGCGCGGGGTGAAGGCCTTGGCGACGAGCCGGCGGATCCGGGTGTGGTCGGGGGCCTCCAGGTCGAGGAGTCCGTGGTCGTTGAGGGTGTGGAACGGCTCGTGCGCGGGGTCGGGCGCGGACCGGCCGAACTCCTCGTGGCCGAAGCGGTGGGTGTAGGTGCGTCCGAGCCGGCGGTCGCGGAGCAGCGCGGAGACGTCGGCGTACCGGGGCACCAGCCACTGGCCGGTGGGTTCGTAGAAGTGGACGGCCCCCTCGTCGCGCAGCGCCGCGTAGGCGTCGTACGGGTGCGCGACGAACGCGGGGGACCACGGGTCGAAGTGTGCAGCCGTCATGTCCGCTCCCTGCCGTTCGGGTGCCGCCATGCTATGCGGCGCCGGCGGTGAGGTCCCCCGCGACGATCCGGCGGACCAGGGCGGGCAGTGCGGCGGAGATCGGCTCGCGGATCAGCTCGTCCGCGAGCGGGTCGTACGGGGTGGGCTCGGCGTTGACGATGATCAGCCGGGCGCCGTTCTGCACCGCGAGCTCCGCGAGGCCCGCCGCGGGGTGGACCTGCAGCAGGGTGCCGACGGCGACGAACACCTCGCAGGCCCGGGCGACGGACGCGGCGGTGCCGAGCACGGTCGCGTCGAGGGCCTCGCCGAACATCACGGTGCACGGCCTCAGGATTCCGCCGCAGGCGCGGCAGGCCGGGTCGTCCTCGCCGGCGGCGACCCGTGTCAGGGCCTCGTCCATGTCGCTGCGCACGCGGCAGCGCACGCACTGCACCCGCTGTGCGGTGCCGTGGAGTTCGAGCACCTTGCGTTCCGGCAGGCCCGAACGCCGGTGCAGGCCGTCGACGTTCTGGGTGAGGACGCGCATCGGCACGCCGCTGCGCTCCAGTTCGACCAGTGCCAGGTGGCCGGCGTTGGGTTCGGCGCCGACGGCGCCGACCTCCTGCCGCATCCGCCACGACCGGCGCCGGACGTCCGGGTCGGCGAGGTACGGGCCGATGGTCACGAGGTCCTGCGCCGCCGGGTCGCGCTGCCAGAGTCCTTGCGGGCCACGGTAGTCGGGGATGCCGGAGTCGGTGGAGATCCCGGCGCCGGTCAGGACGGCGACCAGGGGGCGCTTGGCGTTCATGGGCGGGACCGTACGCGGCGGGGCGGGCCCGCGCCACCGGAAAACCGCCGCCGGAAAACCGGGTGCGCGGCGGCGGCGGCCCGCGCACACTGACCGCGAACCCGTCCTCGTCGAAGGAGTCCCGTGCAGGGTGCCGTCACCGTCTCGCCGTCCCAGGTGCCCGAGCTGCTGCTGGGTCTGGCGATCACCCGGCCGGTCTTCCTGTGGGGCGCCCCGGGCATCGGGAAGTCGTCGCTGGTACGGGAGTTCGCCGACTCGCTGGGCCTGGAGTGCGTCAGCCTGATCGGCACGCAGCTGGCGCCGGAGGATCTCGTGGGTGTCCCGCAGATCACCCCGGACGGCCGGTCGCGGTTCTGCCCGCCGGAGTCGATCGCCCGTGACACCCCGTACTGCCTGTTCCTCGACGAGCTCAACGCGGCCTCCCCGGACGTGCAGAAGGCCTTCTACTCGCTGATCCTGGACCGCCGGATCGGCTCGTACGAGCTGCCGCCCGGCTCGATCGTGATCGGTGCGGGCAACCGGGCGACCGACGGGGCGCTGGCCCGGCCGATGGCGTCGGCGCTGGTCAACCGGCTGGTGCACGTGCACCTGCGGGCCAGTGCGACCGACTGGCTCCGGTGGGCGGCGGGGAGCGGCGTCCACCCGTGGGTGCTGGACCACCTGGCGGACCGTCCGGACCACCTGTGGTCGGCGCCGCCGAAGACGGAGGAGCCGTTCTCCACCCCCCGGTCCTGGCACATGCTGTCGGACGCGCTGCACTCCTTCGGCCCGGACGTGGACGAGCAGACGCTCGCGGTGCTCGCCCACGGCCTGCTCTCCCCGTCGCACGCGGTGGCGTTCTGCGGCTACGCCAAGATCGTGCGGCACGCGTACGGTCTGGACGCCATCCTCAGGGGCGACGCCCGCTGGCCGCACCGGCCGGAGGACCGCGACCTGCTGTACTACCTGGCCGACGGTTTCCGCGGGCGGCTGGCGAAGGAGCTGCCGGCCCGCAAGGAGCAGGCCTCCCCCGCGCTGCGGCAGACGGCCTTCCGGGCGAAGTCGCTGCTCGTGCAGCTCGCGGAGATCTCCGTCGAGGTCGCCCAGACGGTCATCGCGGACGGGTCGGACGGCAACCCGGTGCTGCCGTCGTGGTTCCTGGTCGAGGCCGCGCGCGACCTGCCCAGGCTGGTCGAGGCCCGCCGGTGAGGGCCCGCTCCCGCGTGCCGGAGCCGAGGCCCGACCCCGCGCTGGAGGCGTTCACCGCGGGCCTGGCGGCGGTGCGGGGCAACCCTGCGCTCGCCGCCGTGGGCGGCGACGTCTGCCGGGAGGAGGCCTGCGCCCCGGCCGGCGGCTGGGCGGCCGTCGACTCGAACGGCGCCGTGCACGTGAACGTCCGCCGCCGGGCCGAACCCGCCGAGTGGGCCTGGGTGCTGGCGCACTGCCTGCTGCACCTGGGCTTCGGCCACGTGCCCGCCGCGCACGGCAGCCGCACCGGCCCCGACGCGGACGACCTGGCGGCCCGCTGCGCGGTCGTGCACCGCTTCCAGGCGGGGTTCCCGCTCGGCCGGGCCCCGTACGAGGTGCCCGTGGTGCCGGCCGGCGACGAGGAGGAGCTCGCCGCCCGACGGCGGCGCGGGGACCTGCCGCCCGTGCCGGGCACCGCCGGGCCGCACGGACCCGACCAGCGGCTGGTGCCCTGGCATCCGCACGTCGACCCGCCGGACTGGACGGCCGCGTTCGCCGCCGCCCTCACCCGCACCGTCTCCGCCGCCATGGACGCCGCGGGCGGGCGCTCCGGCGGGCTCACCGCGGCAGGGCTGCCGGTCCGGCCCTGGGACCGCGCACTCTCCTGGTTCGTGTCCTCCTACCCGCTGCTCGGCGGCATCGCGGCCGGGCTCACCCTTGTCGCCGACGCCGAACTCGCCCGCGCCCACGGCATCTCCGTGGCCGCCGTCAACACCGCGGCCGGCGAGATCTACGTCAACCCGCTGCTGCGGTTCACCGACGAGGAGTGGCGCTTCGTCCTGGGCCACGAGATGCTGCACGCCGCGCTGCGGCACGGCGAACGCTGCGGGGCGCGTGACCCGTACCTCTTCAACGTCGCCTGCGACTACGTCGTCAACGGCTGGCTGCTGGAGATGGGCGTCGGCACCATGCCGGGCGGGCTGCTGCACGACCCGCAGCTCAAGGGGCTGTCCGCCGAGGAGGTGTACGACCGCGTCGTCCGCGACGAGCGGCGGATCCGGCGGCTGGCCACCCTCGCCGGCAAGGGCCGCCCGGACGTGCTGGGCGAGCCGCTGGGCCCCCCGCGCGACTACGTCGACCTGGACGCCTTCTACCGGCGCGGCCTCCAGCAGGGCTTCGACCTGCACCGGCGCGACGACCGCGGCCTGCTGCCCGCCGGGCTGGTGGAGGAGATCCGTGCCCTCGCCCATCCCCCGCTCCCGTGGGACGCGCGCCTCGCCCGCTGGTTCGACGAGTTCGTCCCGTCGCCGCGGACCGTCCGGAGCTACGCCCGCCCCTCGCGCCGGCAGGCGTCCACGCCCGGCGTCCCGCGGGCCGGCCGGTACCGGCCGGAGGAGGAGGTCGCCCGCTGCACCTTCGGCGTGGTGCTCGACACCTCCGGCTCGATGAGCCGGGTGCTGCTGGGCAAGGCGCTCGGCGCGATCGCCTCGTACGCCGCGGCCCGTGACGTCACCGCCGCCCGTGTCGTGTTCTGCGACGCCGCCGCGTACGACGCGGGGTACCTGCCCGCCGAGGACATCGCCGGCCGGGTGCGGATCCGCGGCCGGGGCGGCACCGTGCTGCAGCCCGGCGTCGACCTGCTGGAGCGTGCCGAGGACTTCCCGTCCACCGCGCCGGTGCTGGTCGTCACCGACGGCTGGTGCGACGTGCTGCGGGTGCGCCGCGAGCACGCCTACCTCGTCCCCCACGGGGCGGTGCTGCCGTTCACCGCCCGCGGGCCGGTCTTCCGGATGCGCTGACCGGACGCACCGGCTGCGCGGCGGACCCGTCCGGGCGGCCCTGGGCCGGGGCGGGAACGCCGCAGGGCGGCCACCCCTTCCGGGGTGACCGCCCTGCGCTCGTGACCTGACCGTCAGCCGCTGTACGGGCCGTAGTCGTAGTCGTCCAGCGGGACCGCCTGGCCGGAGCCGGCGCCGAAGGGCGACAGGTCGTAGTCGTCGTAGCCGACGGCCGAGTACATCGCGGCCTTGGCCTCCTCGGTCGGCTCGACCCGGATGTTGCGGTAGCGGGGCAGACCCGTACCGGCCGGGATGAGCTTGCCGAGGATGACGTTCTCCTTGAGGCCCAGCAGCGGGTCCGACTTGGCGTGGATCGCCGCGTCGGTGAGCACCCGGGTCGTCTCCTGGAAGGAGGCGGCCGACAGCCAGGACTCGGTGGCCAGCGAGGCCTTGGTGATACCCATCAGCTGCGGACGGCCCGAGGCGGGGTGACCGCTCTCGGAGACCACGCGACGGTTCTCGGTCTCGAAGCGGCCGCGCTCGACGAGCTCGCCCGGGAGCAGCTCGGCGTCGCCCGACTCGATGATCGTCACGCGGCGGAGCATCTGCCGGATGATGATCTCGATGTGCTTGTCGTGGATCGACACGCCCTGCGAGTTGTAGACCTTCTGGACCTCGGCCACCAGGTGGATCTGGACGGCACGCTGGCCCATGATGCGCAGGACGTCGTGCGGGTTGGTGGCACCGACGGTCAGCTTCTGGCCGACCTCCACCGCCTCGCCCTCGGAGACCAGCAGCTTCACGCGCTTGGAGACCGGGTAGGCGATCTCGTCGCTGCCGTCGTCGGGGGTGACGACGACCTTGCGGGTCTTCTCGGTGTCCTCGATGCGGACCCGGCCCGCGGCCTCCGAGATCGGGGCCACACCCTTGGGGGTACGGGCCTCGAAGAGCTCGACGACACGGGGCAGACCCTGGGTGATGTCGTCACCGGCCACACCACCGGTGTGGAAGGTGCGCATGGTCAGCTGGGTGCCGGGCTCACCGATGGACTGGGCGGCGATGATGCCGACCGCCTCACCGATGTCGACCAGCTTGCCCGTGGCCAGCGAACGGCCGTAGCACATGGCGCAGGTGCCGACCGCGGACTCGCAGGTGAGGATCGAGCGGGTCTTGACCTCGCCGATGTTGTGGCGGATCAGCTCGTCGATCAGGACGTCGCCGAGGTCGGTGTTGACCGTGGCCAGCAGCTTGCCGTCGACGGTGATGTCCTCGGCGAGCATGCGGGCGTAGACGCTGGTCTCGACGTCGTCCGTCTTGCGCAGGACGCCGTCGGCACCGACCGTGCCGATCGCCAGCTTGAGGCCGCGCTCGGTGCCGCAGTCCTCCTCGCGGATGATGACGTCCTGGGAGACGTCGACCAGACGACGGGTGAGGTAGCCGGAGTCGGCGGTGCGCAGGGCGGTGTCGGCGAGGCCCTTACGGGCACCGTGGGTGGAGATGAAGTACTCCAGCACGGACAGGCCCTCACGGAACGAGGCCTTGATGGGACGCGGGATCGTCTCGTTCTTGGCGTTCGAGACCAGACCACGCATACCGGCGATCTGACGCATCTGCATCATGTTTCCGCGCGCACCCGAGTCCACCATCATGAAGATGGGGTTGGTCTTCGGGAAGTTCGCGTTCATGGCCTCGGCGACCTCGTTGGTCGCCCGGGTCCAGATGCCGATGAGCTCGCTCTTGCGCTCGTCGTTGGTGATCAGGCCGCGCTCGTACTGCCGCTGGACCTTCTCCGCCTGCGCCTCGTAGCCCTCGAGGATCTGGGGCTTGCTCGGCGGGACGACGACGTCGGAGATCGAGACGGTGACGCCGGAACGGGTCGACCAGTGGAAGCCGGAGGCCTTCAGGTTGTCGAGCGTCGCGGCGACGGTGACCTTGGGGTAGCGCTCCGCCAGGTCGTTGACGATGGCCGAGAGCTGCTTCTTGCCGATCTCGTAGTCGACGAACGGGTAGTCCTCGGGCAGCAGCTCGTTGAAGAGCGCGCGGCCCAGGGTCGTGGTGAGCCGGAAGGGCTCGCCCTCGAACCAGGTGGTCTGGCCGTCCTCGTCGACCGGGGCGGTCCAGCCGCGCGGCGGCACCGTGCCGGCGGGCAGGCGCAGCTCGATCGGGGCCTGGACGTCCAGCTCGCGGGCGTCGAAGGCCATGATCGCCTCGGCGGTGGAGGAGAAGGAGCGGCCGGCGCCCTTCACCTCGTCGCGGTCCGAGGTGAGGAAGAACAGACCGAGCACCATGTCCTGGGTCGGCATGGTGACCGGGCGGCCGTCGGCCGGCTTCAGGATGTTGTTCGAGGACAGCATCAGGATGCGGGCCTCGGCCTGCGCCTCCGCGGAGAGCGGCAGGTGGACGGCCATCTGGTCACCGTCGAAGTCCGCGTTGAACGCGGTGCAGACGAGCGGGTGGATCTGGATGGCCTTGCCCTCGACCAGCTGGGGCTCGAAGGCCTGGATGCCGAGGCGGTGCAGGGTGGGCGCGCGGTTCAGCAGCACCGGGTGCTCGGCGATGACCTCTTCGAGGACGTCCCACACGACCGGGCGGGCGCGCTCGACCATGCGCTTGGCCGACTTGATGTTCTGCGCGTGGTTCAGGTCGACCAGGCGCTTCATCACGAACGGCTTGAAGAGTTCCAGCGCCATGGCCTTGGGCAGGCCGCACTGGTGCAGCTTGAGCTGCGGGCCGACGACGATGACCGAACGGGCCGAGTAGTCGACGCGCTTGCCGAGCAGGTTCTGGCGGAAACGACCCTGCTTGCCCTTGAGCATGTCGGAGAGCGACTTCAGCGGACGGTTGCCGGGGCCCGTGACCGGGCGGCCGCGGCGGCCGTTGTCGAAGAGCGCGTCGACGGCCTCCTGGAGCATGCGCTTCTCGTTGTTCACGATGATCTCGGGGGCACCGAGGTCGAGGAGGCGCTTCAGGCGGTTGTTGCGGTTGATGACGCGGCGGTACAGGTCGTTCAGGTCGGAGGTCGCGAAGCGGCCGCCGTCCAGCTGCACCATCGGACGCAGGTCCGGCGGGATGACCGGGACGCAGTCCAGCACCATGCCCTTGGGCTTGTTGGTGGTCTGCAGGAACGCGGAGACGACCTTGAGGCGCTTGAGCGCGCGGGTCTTCTTCTGGCCCTTGCCGGTGCGGATGATCTCGCGGAGGCGCTCGGACTCCTCCGCCAGGTCGAAGGACTCCAGGCGGTCCTTGAGCGCCGCGGCGCCCATCGAGCCGGAGAAGTACGTGCCGAAGCGGTCGCGGAGCTCGCGGTAGAGCAGCTCGTCGCCCTCCAGGTCCTGGACCTTGAGGTTCTTGAAGCGGCTCCACACCTCGTCGAGGCGGTCCAGCTCGCGCTGGGCACGGTCGCGGAGCTGCTTCATCTCACGCTCGGCGCCCTCGCGGACCTTGCGGCGGACGTCGGCCTTGGCGCCCTCGGCCTCCAGCTCGGCCAGGTCGGTCTCGGCCTTCTTGGCACGGCCTTCGAGGTCGGCGTCGCGGCGGTTCTCGATCTGCTGCCGCTCGACGGAGACGTGCGCCTCCAGGGAGGGCAGGTCGCGCTGGCGGCGCTCGTCGTCGACCCAGGTGATCATGTAGGCGGCGAAGTAGATGACCTTCTCGAGGTCCTTCGGCGCCAGGTCGAGCAGGTAGCCCAGGCGGGACGGGACACCCTTGAAGTACCAGATGTGGGTGACCGGGGCGGCGAGCTCGATGTGGCCCATCCGCTCGCGGCGCACCTTGGCGCGGGTCACCTCGACGCCGCAGCGCTCACAGATGATGCCCTTGAAGCGGACGCGCTTGTACTTGCCGCAGTAGCACTCCCAGTCCCGGGTGGGGCCGAAGATCTTCTCGCAGAAGAGTCCGTCCTTCTCGGGCTTCAGGGTGCGGTAGTTGATGGTCTCCGGCTTCTTGACCTCGCCGTGGGACCACTGGCGGATGTCGTCGGCGGTGGCCAGGCCGATGCGGAGCTCGTCGAAGAAGTTGACGTCAAGCACTGGTCGTCAAGCCCTCTTTCGTGATTCGAGAGTTTGTCTGTGGTCTGAGGGGGGCCTGGGGGCGGGCCGGCTGCCTGGTTCAGGGGCAGCCGGCCCCACCTCCGTCAGACCTCTTCGACGCTGCTCGGCTCGCGCCGGGACAGGTCAATGCCGAGCTCCTCGGCGGCGCGGAACACGTCTTCGTCGGAGTCGCGCATCTCGATGGACTGGCCGTCCGAGGACAGCACCTCCACGTTGAGGCAGAGCGACTGCATTTCCTTGATGAGGACCTTGAAGGACTCGGGAATGCCGGGCTCGGGGATGTTCTCGCCCTTGACGATGGCCTCGTAGACCTTCACACGGCCGAGGACGTCGTCGGACTTGATGGTGAGCAGCTCCTGCAGCGCGTACGCGGCTCCGTACGCTTCGAGGGCCCACACCTCCATCTCACCGAATCGCTGACCACCGAACTGCGCCTTACCACCGAGCGGCTGCTGGGTGATCATCGAGTACGGGCCGGTCGAACGGGCGTGGAGCTTGTCGTCGACCAGGTGGTGCAGCTTGAGGATGTACATGTAGCCGACCGAGACCGGCATCGGGAACGGCTCGCCGGAGCGGCCGTCGTACAGCCGGGCCTTGCCGGTGGAGTTCACCAGGCGCTCGCCGTCACGGGTGAGCGTGGTGTGGTCCAGCAGGCCGGTGATCTCGTCCTCGCGGGCGCCGTCGAAGACCGGGGTGGCGAGGTTGGTGCCGCCCTCGACCTTGTCCGCGCCGATCGCCTGGAGGCGCTGGGCCCACTCCTCCGCGAGGCCGGAGACGTCCCAGCCCTGCTTCGAGAGCCAGCCGAGGTGGATCTCCAGCACCTGTCCCGGGTTCATGCGGGACGGGACACCCAGCGGGTTGAGGATGATGTCGACCGGGGTGCCGTCCTCCAGGAACGGCATGTCCTCGACCGGCAGGATCTTCGAGATGACGCCCTTGTTGCCGTGGCGGCCGGCGAGCTTGTCACCGTTGGTGATCTTGCGCTTCTGGGCCACGTAGACGCGGACGAGCTGGTTGACGCCGGGGGGCAGCTCGTCGCCCTCCTCGCGGTCGAAGACGCGGACGCCGATGACCTTGCCGGACTCGCCGTGCGGCACCTTCAGCGAGGTGTCGCGGACCTCGCGGGCCTTCTCGCCGAAGATCGCGCGGAGCAGGCGCTCCTCCGGGGTCAGCTCGGTCTCGCCCTTGGGCGTGACCTTGCCGACCAGGATGTCGCCGGTGACGACGTCCGCGCCGATGCGGATGATGCCGCGCTCGTCGAGGTCGGCGAGGACCTCCTCGGAGACGTTCGGGATGTCCCGGGTGATCTCCTCGGGGCCCAGCTTGGTGTCACGGGCGTCGACCTCGTGCTCCTCGATGTGGATCGAGGAGAGGACGTCGTCCTGCACGAGGCGCTGCGACAGGATGATCGCGTCCTCGTAGTTGTGGCCCTCCCACGACATGAACGCCACGAGGAGGTTCTTGCCGAGGGCCATCTCGCCCTCGTCGGTGCAGGGGCCGTCGGCCAGCACCTGGTTGACCTCCACCCGGGCGCCCTCGTCCACGAGCACCTTCTGGTTGAAGGCGGTGCCCTGGTTCGAGCGGGTGAACTTGGCGGCGCGGTACGTGGTGTACGTGCCGTCGTCGTTCGCCACGGTGACGTAGTCGGCCGAGACCTCCTGCACCACGCCGGACTTCTCGGCGGTGATGACGTCGGCGGCGTCGACGGCGCAGCGGTACTCCATGCCGGTGCCGACCAGCGGTGCCTCGCTCTTCAGCAGCGGCACGGCCTGGCGCATCATGTTCGAGCCCATGAGCGCGCGGTTGGCGTCGTCGTGCTCCAGGAACGGGATCATGGCGGTCGCGACCGACACCATCTGGCGCGGCGAGACGTCCATGTAGTCGATCTCGGTGCCGGGGATGTAGTCGATCTCGCCGCCGCGGCGGCGGACGAGGACGCGCGGCTCCGCGAAGGTCAGCTCCGCGGTGAGCGGGGCGTTGGCCTGCGCGATGACGTAGCGGTCCTCCTCGTCGGCGGTGAGGTAGTCGACCTGCTCGGTGACGACACCGTCGATGACCTTGCGGTACGGGGTCTCGATGAAGCCGAAGGCGTTCACCCGGCCGTACGACGCGAGCGAGCCGATCAGACCGATGTTCGGGCCTTCGGGGGTCTCGATCGGACACATGCGGCCGTAGTGCGAGGGGTGCACGTCACGGACCTCGAAGCCGGCCCGCTCGCGGGACAGACCACCGGGGCCGAGCGCGGACAGACGGCGCTTGTGGGTCAGGCCCGACAGCGGGTTCGTCTGGTCCATGAACTGCGACAGCTGGCTGGTGCCGAAGAACTCCTTGATGGAGGCGACGACCGGCCGGATGTTGATCAGGGTCTGCGGCGTGATCGCCTCGACGTCCTGGGTGGTCATGCGCTCGCGCACGACGCGCTCCATGCGGGCGAGACCCGTACGGACCTGGTTCTGGATCAGCTCGCCGACGTTGCGCAGGCGCCGGTTGCCGAAGTGGTCGATGTCGTCGACCTCGATGACGATGTCGCGGCCCTCGTCGTCGCGCCAGTCGGTCTCGCCGGCATGCAGCTTCACCAGGTACTTGATGGTGTTGATGATGTCGGGCTCGGTGAGCACGCCGGAGTCCAGGGACTCGCCGTTGCCGAGCTTCCGGTTGACCTTGTAGCGGCCGACCTTCGCGAGGTCGTAGCGCTTCGGGTTGAAGTAGAGGTTCTCGAGCAGCGTCTGCGCGGCCTCACGCGTGGGCGGCTCGCCGGGGCGCAGCTTGCGGTAGATGTCGAGGAGCGCGTCGTCCTGGCCCTGGGTGTGGTCCTTCTCCAGGGTGGCGCGCATCGACTCGTACTCGCCGAACTCCTCCAGGATCATCTCGGTGGTCCAGCCGAGGGCCTTGAGGAGGACGGTGACCGACTGCTTGCGCTTGCGGTCGATGCGGACACCGACCATGTCGCGCTTGTCGATCTCCATCTCCAGCCAGGCACCGCGGGAGGGGATGATCTTGGCGGAGTAGATGTCCTTGTCGGACACCTTGTCCAGGGTGGAGTCGAAGTACACGCCGGGGGAACGGACCAGCTGCGACACGACGACGCGCTCGGTGCCGTTGATCACGAACGTGCCCTTGTGGGTCATGAGCGGGAAGTCGCCCATGAAGACCGTCTGGGACTTGATCTCACCGGTCTCGTTGTTGGTGAACTCGGCCGTGACGAAGAGCGGGGCCGCGAACGTGAAGTCGCGGTCCTTGCACTCGTCAATGGAGTTCTTCGGCGGCTCGAAACGGTGGTCGCGGAAGGTCAGCGACATCGACCCGCTGAAGTCCTCGATCGGGGAGATCTCCTCGAAGATCTCCTCCAGACCGGACTTCGTGGGGACGTCCTGACCACTGTCCAGTGCCGCCTCGACCCGGGACTTCCAGGCCGCATTGCCGAGCAGCCAGTCAAAGCTCTCGGTCTGCAGGGCCAGGAGGTTCGGGACCTCAAGGGGCTCCTTGATCTTCGCGAACGAGACGCGGAGCGGGGCGGTGGATGCGGCGGAATTGTTCGAGGCGTTGCGCGGCGCGGCCAAGAGGGGGGTCCTTCCGAGGGCTCGGAGCTCACTACGCGCGTACCGGCCGGGCCATGACGGGAGCCGATCCCACCTCCGGACACCTGCCCGGCCGGAGGATGAATCCCCAGGTCGGAACCGGTCTACGGAGGCGGTGCCAGACCCCAACAGGGCAGCGCAGACTCCGGGCGACGAGTCACGGAGCAGCTAACAGGCAGCGCAAAGGGACAGTGTAGCCAATGGCGACACTGCTGACAAGCCCTGATTCGGAGACCGAATCGGACACTCCCTCCGGTCGCATCCCGTACGCCCCGAACCCCCTCCCGGGGGGCGGTGCGCAGGGGTGCCCCTGCTTTCGTACAACCCAGTGGCCCGGGAACACCCGGACCACCGCACCTCTACTCGGAGTCACTTCCCGCTGGGGCCTCTGAATATGCATCCAGGGCCGCTCCAACCGGGGCGGACGTCTCCGAGTGCGGCGCGCGAATCGAGAATCGCGCGCCTGCTCCCGCTCGTCAAGGCCCCCACCGCAGTGCGGACCTCGTGCACCTCATCGCTCCGGGCTCCGGCGGCGTTACAGAGTCCGTGGTCGGGGGCGTGCACGGTGACGGTGATCACCCTACCCGCCGCCACCGACAGGGGCCGGGTGCGCTGCGGGCGGGTGCGGCGAGCCCCCGGGGGCGCGGGCGGCGCCGGCTCCCGGCGGGGCTCCGGACGCCCCGGCCGGGCCCGTGCGGGGCCCTCGGAGGGCCCCGGAACGCAAAAAGGCCGGGCCGGCCACCCCGAAGGGTGACCGGCCCGGCCGTACGCCCCCTCGGAGGGGGCGTGGAGTCACTTGACGGTGACCTTGGCGCCGGCGCCCTCAAGGGCGGCCTTGGCCTTCTCCGCGGCGTCCTTGGCAACCTTCTCCAGGACGACGGCGGGGGTGCCGTCAACGAGGTCCTTGGCCTCCTTCAGGCCGAGGGAGGTCAGGGCGCGCACCTCCTTGATGACCTGGATCTTCTTGTCACCGGCGGACTCGAGGACGACGTCGAACTCGTCCTGCTCCTCGACGGCCTCGGCGACCGGGGCAACCGGACCGCCGGCGATGGCGACCGGGGCGGCAGCCTTGACGTCGAACTTCTCCTCGAACGCCTTCACGAACTCGGAGAGCTCGATGAGGGTCAGGGTCTCGAACTGCGCGAGCAGCTCGTCCTGGGACAGCTTCGCCATGGTGGCGTCCTTCCACTAAATCGGCAGGTGGTGCCGGATGTACGGGATGGCGGGCGTACGGGCCCGCAGCGAGGCAGGAGCCCGCGGAACTACTCCGCGGCCTCGTCCTCGGCGGCGGGAGCCGGCGTACCGGCACCGCCCTGCTCGACCTTCGCCCGCAGCGCCTCGGCGGTGCGGACGAACTCCACCAGCGGAGCCTGGAAGGTCGCCGCGGCCTTGGCCATGGACGCCTTCAGGCCGCCGGCCAGCTTGGCGAGCAGCACCTCGCGGGACTCGAGGTCCGCGAGCTTCTTGATCTCATCGGCGGACAGCGCCTTACCGTCAAGGACACCGCCCTTGATGATGAGAGCGGGGTTCTCCTTGGCGAAGTCACGCAGAGCCTTCGCCGACTCCACCGGGTCACCGGTGACGAAGGCGACAGCCGTCGGACCCGCGAACAGGTCGTCCAGCTCGGAGATCCCGGCCTCGTTGGCCGCGATCTTGGTCAGCGTGTTCTTCACCACGGCGTACTGGGCGTTCTCCCCCAGCGAGCGACGCAGATTCTTCATCTGCTTCACCGTCAGACCGCGGTACTCGGTCAGCACGGCCGCGTTCGAGGCACGGAACTTGTCCGTGATCTCCGCGACGTCAGCAGCCTTGTCGGGCCTTGCCATAGGCTTACGCCTCCTTCCGTGATGTCGAAGTCGGGCCGACCATGGAGCAGTCGACCATGCAACGCCTCGACACACCGGCCGGAAGGAAGCCTCAGCAAAAACAGTGAGAGCCCCAGTGCGCAGGCGCACGGGGCTCCATCGACCTCGACGGCCGGGCGCGACGAATCGCGACGGACGGAAGTCCAAGCTCCAAACACTCCTGCGCGGGCCGTCTGCGGCAATTCGCAGATCCTTCGGTCGCCCGTCCTCCTTGCGAAGGCAGGGCAACAACCAGCGGTCTTTGGCAGACACCACCGTAACCGACACCCCGGGCCGTGGCCAAATCGCCCACGGCGGGCACCGCGGCTACAGCGGGGGCAGGCTCCGGCCGGCGGCGTCCCAGGTGTCGGCCTCCGCCGGGGCCTGGACGGAGAGCGGCCCCCCGAAGTCCTCGAACCGCAGCGTGTCGTCGACCCGGCCGGCCGTGCCGGACCCGGTGCGGTGCAGCTGGACGACCTGGTCGCGGTCGTTCAGCCACAGGTCCAGCGTGACCACGCCGTCGCCGCCCAGCGCCGCCCGCAGGGCCTCGCGGCGGGCGGGTGTCAGCAGGACCTGCGCGCCGGCGTAGTCCGCGGCCGTGAGGGCCACCCGGTAGTGCTCGACCGCGGTGTCGTCGAGCTCCTCCTCGCCGACCCGCTCCGGGGCCGCCGCGGTGGCGGCCGCCGTGACGGCCACCAGCGGGCTGAGCCGGTCGACGGTGTCCGCGTACGGCACGGTGAGCTCGCCGCCCGGTCCCGCCGGCCCGGTGTACTTCCGCCAGTGCGGGCCGCCGAGCAGCGCCGCGGTGGCGGTGTCCCCGCCGCGGTAGGCGGTGGTGTCGAGCACGACGAGCTGCTCGGTGGTGCCGGGGCGCTTCAGCTGGAGCACCGTCTTCGGCGCCCAGAAGAGCAGGCCCGCCACCGAGTCGCTCCCGAGGTTGCCGCCGAACCGCGCCCGGCGGGCGGTGTGCATCGCCAGCTGGGCGGCGAGCAGCACCCCGTGCGGGGAGCGGTCGGTCGGGGTGGCGAGGACGGTGGGGTCGGCCGTGGCGCTGGGCGACGCCGCGGACGTGCCGCCGTGGCCGCCGCCGCAGGCGGTCAGCAGCAGGACGAGGGCCGTGGCCGTGGCCGCCCTGCGGGCCTTCCGTGGCGCCATGCCGCCGCCTCCCTCCGTGTGCCGTCCGCCGTGTGCCGTCCGCGGTGTGCCCGGGTGCCGTGTGTCCGGGTGCCCACCCTGTCATGCCGTGCGCCCGCCGGTCCGGGGGCCCCGTGGTCCGGCGGGCGTACGCCGACGGGCCCGCGCCCTCTGCCGGAGAGGGTGCGGGCCCGTCGGGACGGACTGCGCCTGCGCACAGGACGCGGCTACGGTCGGAGCACGGGGGCTCAGACGGCGGCCGGGTCCTCCTCGACGAGGAGGTTGCGGGTGCGGTTCGGGTCCACCAGGATGCCGGGGCCCATGGTGGTCGAGAAGGCGATCTTCTTGATGTAGCGGCCCTTGGCAGCGGCCGGCTTGCTCCGGAGGACCTCGTCGAGCGCGGCGCCGTAGTTCTCGACCAGCTGCTCGTCGGTGAAGGAGGCCTTACCGATGATCAGGTGCAGGTTCGAGTGCTTGTCGACGCGGAACTCGATCTTGCCGCCCTTGATGTCGTTGACGGCCTTCACGACATCGGGGGTGACGGTGCCGGTCTTCGGGTTCGGCATCAGGCCACGGGGGCCGAGCACGCGGCCGAGGCGGCCGACCTTGCCCATGAGGTCCGGGGTGGCGACGACGGCGTCGAAGTCGAGGCGGCCCTTGGCGACCTCGTCGATGAGCTCGTCGGAGCCGACGATGTCGGCGCCTGCAGCACGCGCGGCCTCGGCACGGTCGCCGGTCGCGAAGACCAGGACCCGGGCGGTCTTACCGGTGCCGTGCGGGAGGATCACGGTGCTGCGGACCATCTGGTCGGCCTTGCGCGGGTCGACACCCAGGCGCATGGCGATCTCGACGGTCGCGTCGAACTTGGTGGTGGACGTCTCGCGGGCGAGGCGGACGGCCTCGAGCGGGGCGTAGATGCGGCTGCGGTCGACCTTGGCGTCCGCGGCCTTGAGAGCCTTGCTGCGCTTCACTGCGTCTCCTGGAGGTGATGGAGTTCGTGGTGGGAACGGGCCGCGCTGGGCCCTACCACGGGGACGACTGGGCTGATCAGCCCTCGACGGTGATGCCCATCGACCGGGCGGTGCCGGCGATGATCTTCGCCGCCGCGTCCAGGTCGTTGGCGTTCAGGTCGGGGAGCTTCACGGTGGCGATCTCGCGGACCTGGGCGCTGGTGAGCTTCGCGACCTTGGTCTTGTGCGGCTCGCTGGAGCCCTTGTCCACGCCGGCGGCCTTCAGGATGAGGCGCGCGGCCGGCGGCGTCTTCGTGATGAAGGTGAAGGAGCGGTCGTCGTAGACCGTGATCTCCACCGGCACGATCATGCCGCGCTGCGACTCGGTCGCAGCGTTGTAGGCCTTGCAGAACTCCATGATGTTGACGCCGTGCTGACCGAGCGCGGGGCCGACCGGCGGCGCCGGGTTGGCCGCACCGGCGTTGATCTGGAGCTTGATGAGCCCCGTGATCTTCTTCTTCTTGGGAGGCATTTCTCTCCGGGTCCTTCCGAGAGGCGATTGCTGGTGCGCGCATCGGCCGGGGCGACACCCGGCCGCCGGCACACACATCGGACCAGGCTAACCGCTGATGCGGCCCTGGACCAAAACGGCTGCGGGGCGGGGCCGTGGCCCCGCCCCGCAGCCGACGGCGTGGGTCAGTTCTTCTGGATCTGGTCGAACGACAGCTCGACCGGGGTCTCGCGGCCGAAGATCTCGACGAGGCCCTTGACCTTCTTCGAGTCCGGGTTGATCTCGTTGATGGTCGCCTGCAGGGTGGCGAACGGGCCGTCGGTGACGGTGACCGAGTCGCCGACCTCGAAGTCGAGCACCTGGACCTCGACCGGGCGGACGGGCGAGGCCTTGCCGGCCTCCTTCGCCGCGGCGCGCTGGACGTCCGGGGCGAGCATGTTGACGACCTCGTCCAGGGTCAGCGGGTACGGGTCGTAGGCGTTGCCCACGAACCCGGTGACACCGGGCGTGTTGCGCACGACGCCCCAGGACTCGGCGTCCAGCTCCATGCGGACCAGGACGTAGCCGGGCAGCTTGTTCTGGCGGATGGTCTTGCGGTCGCCGTTCTTGATCTGGACGACCTCTTCCTGCGGCACGGCCGACTCGAAGATGCGGTCCTCGACGTTCAGCGAGACCGAGCGCTGCTCGAGGTTCTGCTTCACGCGGTTCTCGTAGCCGGCGTAGGTGTGGATGACGTACCACTCGCCGGGGGCCAGGCGGAGCTTCTCGCGGAACTCGACGACCGGGTCGACCTCCACCTCCTCGACGGGCTCGGCCTCGTCGTCGGCCTCGGACACCTCGTCGTCGGCGGCGGTCTCGTCGTCGGCGGAGACCTCGTGCAGCGCGTCGACCTCGGCCGGCTCGCCCGCCTCCGCCTCGTCCGAAGCCTCGACCTCGTCCTCGTCGGCGTCCGCGGCGTCGAGGATCTGCTCCACGGCCTCGGTGTCGGCAGCCTCGGCCGCGACATCCGCCTCGGTGACGGTCTCGTCGGCGTCGTACAGGGGGGACTCAGACACGGGCGCTGCTTCTTTCCTGGGATGTGGAACGGATACCTCAACAGTACCGAGTCAACGGTAGCGGGCCTGCCCGGTCTGCGCCGAAAGCCCGCCTTCGCCGCTCACCCCGCACCGGGCGCGGGGCCTGGTGTCGATCGGGTGTGCGGGCGGGCGGGCTTCCGGGGGCGTCGTCCGGCAGGCCGGAGGCGTCCGACGAGGAGAGGTCGGCCGGTCCGGCGGCGGGGATCAGCCGAAGATGACGAGGCTGAGCTTCGCGAAGCCGGTGTCCATGCCGTAGACGGCCAGCATGACCACCACGACGAACACCACCACGACGGTGGTGTACTGGAGCAGCTCGTTGCGGCTCGGCCAGACGACCTTGCGGAGCTCGGCGATGATCTGGCGGTAGAAGATCGCGATGCGGGCGAACAGGCCCTTCTTGGCCCGCTTGCCCGACTTGCGCTCGCCGCCCTCGCCCTTGCGGGCACGCTTGCGGTCGCGACGGGAGAGAGCCTTGTCATCGCCCTCAGGCGTGGCGGCAGCGCCGTCGGCACCCTCGGGGTTGCCGCTCTCAGGCGTCGCGGTGGAGCCCGTGGTCTCCGTCACTCGTCCTCACCTGAATCCGGGTCCTGCCGAGGGGCGCGCCCTGGAGGCACGACCTGTCCGGCGAATGCGTAGCTGGCGGGGCCCTCTCCGCATCAAGCCCGCTCGCTCTGCGGAGCGAACGGGCTCGGTACGGATCAAGCAGCAGGGCACGAGGGACTCGAACCCCCAACCGCCGGTTTTGGAGACCGGTGCTCTACCAATTGAGCTAGTGCCCTACGGTGCCTCGCGGCCCCGGAGTTGACCCCCAACCTACCGTATCCGGGACGCTGCGTGGTGGACGCATCGGCGGAACCGCACTTCGGGGGCCATCGAGCGACGAGCATACGGGTTCTTGAGCGTTTGGTCGAACCTCATTCCGCCGTGATCCCGTCGCCGACGGCGTCCGCCCGGGCCGCGGAACGGCCGGTACACATGCCGGAACGCCCGTGACCGGCCCCGACCCCTCTGCGACCATGCACCCATGAGCGCTCCCACCCCCGCCCACACCAGTCCTGCCGACCGCCGGGTGTCCGCCCGGATCGGCGCCATCGCGGAGTCCGCCACGCTCGCCGTGGACGCCCGGGCCAAGGCCCTCAGGGCCGCCGGCCGTCCGGTCATCGGCTTCGGGGCGGGCGAGCCCGACTTCCCGACGCCCGGCTACGTCGTCGACGCCGCCGTCGCCGCCTGCCAGGACCCGGAGAACCACCGGTACACCCCGGCCGGCGGACTGCCCGAGCTGAAGGCCGCGATCGCCGCCAAGACGCTGCGCGACTCCGGCTACGCGGTCGACGCCTCGCAGGTGCTCGTGACCAACGGCGGCAAGCAGGCCATCTACGAGGCGTTCGCCGCGATCCTCGACCCGGGCGACGAGGTCGTCGTCCCGGCCCCGTACTGGACGACCTACCCGGAGGCGATCCGGCTCGCGGGCGGTGTGCCGGTCGAGGTCGTCACCGACGAGACCACCGGCTACAAGGCCTCGGTGGAGCAGCTGGAGGCGGCCCGCACCCCCCGGACCAAGGTCGTGCTGTTCGTCTCGCCGTCCAACCCGACCGGCGCGGTCTACACCCGCGGGGAGACCGAGGCGATCGGCCGCTGGGCCGCCGGGCACGGCCTGTGGGTGCTGACGGACGAGATCTACGAGCACCTGGTCTACGGCGACGCGGAGTTCACCTCGCTGCCGGCCCTGCTGCCCGAGCTGCGCGACCGGTGCATCGTGGTCAACGGCGTGGCGAAGACGTACGCGATGACGGGGTGGCGGGTGGGCTGGCTGATCGGCCCGGCGGACGTCGTGAAGGCCGCGGCCAACCTGCAGTCGCACGCCACCTCGAACGTCGCGAACGTGTCGCAGCGGGCCGCGCTCGCCGCCGTGGCGGGCGACCTGTCGGCCGTCGACGAGATGCGGGCGGCCTTCGACCGCCGCCGCCGGACCATCGTGGCGATGCTCAACGCGATCGACGGCGTGGTCTGCCCCGAGCCCGAGGGCGCGTTCTACGTCTACCCCTCGGTGAAGGGCCTGCTGGGCCGCGAGATCCGCGGCAGCCGGCCGGGGACCTCGGCGGAGCTGGCCGCGCTGATCCTGGACGAGGCCGAGGTCGCGGTCGTGCCCGGGGAGGCCTTCGGCACCCCCGGCTACCTGCGGCTGTCGTACGCCCTGGGCGACGCCGACCTCGTCGAGGGGGTCACCCGGCTGCAGCAGCTGCTGGCCGAGGCGCGCGGCTGAGACCGGCCCCCGGGCCGTTGCCGCCCCCCTGACATCCCGTCGAAACTCATTCTTTCGAGGGATGTCAGGGGGGCGGCTCCCGTTCGGCCCCCGGATGCGGCAGGATCGGTGGATGGATCGCCTTTCCGTCCCGCGCGACGTCGCCGCCCTCCCCAAGGCCCACCTCCACCTGCACTTCACCGGGTCGATGCGTCCGGCCACCCTGCTGGAGCTGGCGGACAAGCACGGCGTGCGACTGCCGGAGGCGCTCAGCTCGGGCGAGCCCCCGCAGCTGCGGGCGACCGACGAGCGAGGCTGGTTCCGGTTCCAGCGCCTCTACGACACCGCCCGCTCGGTGCTGCGCGACGAGTCGGACATCCGCCGGCTCGTCCGGGAGACCGCCGAGGACGAGCGGAGCGACGGCTCCCGCTGGCTGGAGATCCAGGTCGACCCGACCTCGTACGCGCCGCGGCTCGGCGGGCTGATCCCGGCGCTGGAGCTGATCCTCGACGCGGTGCGGGAGGCCTCCGCGGCGACCGGCGTGGGCATCCGGGTCGTCGTCGCCGCGAACCGGATGAAGTCGCCGATGGACGCCCGCACGCTGGCCCGGCTCGCCGTGCGCTACACCGACCAGGGCGTGATCGGCTTCGGGCTCTCCAACGACGAGCGGCGCGGCTTCGCCCGCGACTTCGACCGCGCCTTCGCCATCGCCCGCAGCGGCGGGCTGCTGGCCGCTCCGCACGGCGGCGAGCTGGCGGGCCCGGAGTCGGTGCGCGACTGCCTGGACGACCTGGGCGCCGGCCGGGTCGGGCACGGCGTGCGCTCCGCCGAGGACCGCCGCCTGCTCGACCGGCTCGCCGACCGCGGTGTCACCTGCGAGGTGTGCCCGGCCTCCAACGTCGCGCTCGGCGTCTACGAGCGCCCCGAGGACGTGCCGCTGCGGACGCTCTTCGAGGCCGGGGTGCCGCTCGCGCTGGGCGCCGACGACCCGCTGCTGTTCGGCTCCCGGCTCGCCGCCCAGTACGACGCGGCGCGCACCGTGCACGGCTTCGGCGACACCGAGCTCGCCGAGCTGGCCCGGCAGTCGGTGCGCGGCTCGGTGGCGCCGGAGTCGGTGCGCAAGGAGCTGCTGGCCGGCATCGACGCCTGGCTGGACGGCGCCGACACCCCGGCGGCGGCGGCCGCGCTAGAGTGCGACGCCCACCATCACGGGCTCGTTCACCAGCTCCACGCCGAAGGCGGCGCGCACGCCGTCGCGGATCTCGCGGGCTAGCGCCAGCAGGTCGGCGGTGGTGGCCGCGCCACGGTTGGTGAGGGCCAGCGTGTGCTTGGTGGAGAGGGTCGCCGGGCCGTCGCCGTAGCCCTTGGTGAAGCCGGCGTTGTCGATCAGCCAGGCCGCCGAGGTCTTGGTGCAGCCGTCCGGCGCCGGGTAGGCGGGGGCGTCGGGGCCCCCCGGGCGGGCCGTGAAGGCGGCGTACTGCTCGGCGGTGAGCACCGGGTTGGTGAAGAACGAACCCGCCGACCAGGTGTCGTGGTCGGCCTCGTCGAGCACCATGCCCTTGCCCGCCCGCAGCCGCAGGACGGTCTTGGCGGCGGTGGCGAGGTCGACCCGCTCGCCGGCCAGGACGCCGAGCGTCCGGGCGACCTCCGCGTACTTCACCGGGGAGGACTGCCCGGCGGCGTCCTCCAGCCCGAAGCGCACCCGCAGCACGACGTACCGGTCCGGGTCGGCCTTGAAGCGGCTGTGCCGGTAGGAGAAGGCGCACTCGGCGCCGGTGAGGGTGACCGTGTCGCCCAGGTGGCGGTCGTAGGCGGTGACCGAGGTGACCGTCCCGGCGACCTCCTGGCCGTAGGCGCCGACGTTCTGCACGGGGGTGGCGCCCGCCGAGCCGGGGATGCCGGACAGGAACTCGATGCCCGCCAGGCCCGCGTCGACCGTACGGGCGACCGCCTCGGCCCAGACCTCGCCGGCGGCCAGCTCCAGGCCGGTGCCGTCGAGGACGAAGCCGCGGGTGGCGATCCGCAGCACGGTGCCCTCGAAGCCCGCGTCGCCGATCACCAGGTTGGAGCCGCCGCCGAGGACGAGGAGCGGCTCGCCCGCCGCGTCGGCCTCGCGGACGACCGCGACGACCTCCTCGTCGGTCGTGGCGGTGACCAGCCGGCGGGCCGGGCCGCCGAGCCGGAGGGTGGTCAGCGGGGCGAGCGGAGCGTTCTGGAGTACCTGCACGCGCTCCACGGTATACGGGACGCCGGGCCGTCCGGGCGGGTGCTCCGTCCGGGCCCGCGGGGCATTTTGGAGACGTATGCTATCCATATCGGTCCGCGGCCCACCCGCACGGACCACGGGAGCACTCGGGAGACGGGACGCGATGCGCATCGGAGAGCTGAGCCGGCGGACCGGGGTGCCGGTGCCGACCATCAAGTACTACCTGCGGGAGGGCCTGATCCCCGGCGGCGAGCTGACCAGCCCGAACCAGGCGCAGTACGGCGAGGCGCACGTGCACCGGCTGAAGCTCGTCCGCGCGATGGTCGACGTCGGCAAGCTCTCGGTCGCCGCCACCCGCGACGTGCTCAACGCCGTCGACGAACCGGGCCTCAGCCTGCACCGCGTGCTCGGCATCGCCCAGGCCGCCGTCACGCCGGAACCCGTCGCGGCCGACCCGGACGCCTGGGCACGGGCCGAGCAGCTGGTCGACGCCCTCGTGGAGCGGCACGGGTGGGAGGTCAAGCCGGACAATCCGGCCCGGCGTGCCCTCGCCCAGCTGGTCGTGACCTTCCGCGACCTCCGCCAGGACGACCTGCTCGACCTCTTCGACGACTACGCGGTCGCCGCGGAGCGGCTCTCCACCGCCGAACTCGCGATGATCGGCCGCCGCGAGGGCCTGGACAGCAAGGTCGAGGGGGCGGTGCTGGGCACGGTGCTGGGCGACGCCCTGATCGGTGCGATGCGCCGGCTCGCCCAGGCGGACGCCTCGCACCGGGCGTTCGAGGCCGCCCGCGGCTGAGGGCGACGGCTCGGGCCCGCGGCCCGCACACGCGCAGGCCCCCCGGAGCGTTCCGGGGGGCCTGCGGGCGTACGGGGCGGACCGGTCAGGCGACGACCGGGGCGGGCTCGTCCGCGGGCACCTCGGCCGGCGCCCCGGCGGCCGGCCGCGGCGGGCGCGGGATGAAGAGGGCGCAGACGCCGCCGGCGACCACGACCGCGACGCCGACCCAGACCGCCGGGTGCAGGCCGTCGACGAAGTGCTGGGCGGAGTCCGGGCTGCCGTACTCCAGGAACACGCTGCTCAGCACCGCGATGCCGAGCGCGCCGCCGATCTCCCGGACGGTGGTGTTGGCGCCCGAGGCCTTGCCGCGGTGCTCCGGGCCGACGGCGCCGAGCACGACGGCGGCGGTCGGGGCGATCGCGAAGCCCATGCCGGCGCCGGCCAGGAGCATCGCGCCGACCAGACGGGAGTACGGGGTGTCGTCGGTGGCGGCCAGGTTGATCCAGGCGAGGCCGGCGGCCTGCAGGAAGAGGCCGAGGGCCATCAGCCGCCCGCCGCCGACCCGGTCGGTGAGCGCCCCGGCGATCGGGGCGATGACCATCGGCATCAGCGTCCAGGCGAGGGTGAGCACGCCGGCGTGGAGGGGGGTGCGGTACGGGGCGATCTGCAGGTACTGGGAGAGGAAGAAGATCGACCCGAAGACGCCGAAGTACATGGAGGCGGAGACGATGTTGGTCAGGGTGAAGGCGCGGATCCGGTAGAAGCCGAGCGGGAGCAACGGGTGCTCGACGCGGCGCTCCCAGAGGACGAAGGCGACGAGCAGGACCGCTCCGGCGACGAAGGCGCCGACGATCCGGGCGGAGGTCCAGCCGTGCTCGGCGCCGTTGACGATGCCCCAGACGAGGGCGAGCAGGCCGGCGGAGGCGAGCAGCATGCCGAGGACGTCGAGGCTCGCGCGCTCGCCGCGGCTCTCGCGGAGGACCTTGAGGACGAGCGGGACGGCGAGCAGGCCGACGGGCACGTTGATCCAGAAGATCCACTCCCAGGCGAGGCCGTCGACGACGGCGCCGCCCACGACCGGGCCGAGGGCGATGGCGAGGCCGCTGACGGCGCCCCAGAGGCCGAGCGCGAGGCTGCGGAGGCGCTCGGGCACGGCCTGCGAGAGGAGGGTCAGCGAGAGCGGCATGACGGCGGCGGCGCCGAAGCCCTGCACGGTGCGGGCGGCGATGAGCTGGGCGCTGGTGTCGGCGAGGCCGCAGGCGATCGAGGAGAGGGTGAAGATCGCGATGCCGATGGTGAAGACCTTGCGGCGGCCGAAGCGGTCACCGAGGGCGGCGCCGGTGAGCAGGAGGCAGGAGAAGCTGAGGACGTAGGCGTTGACGAACCACTGGAGGTCCTGGGTGTCGGCCTTGAGGTCGACGGCGAGGGTGTGCAGGGCGGTCGAGACGACCAGGTTGTCGAGCGCGACCATGAACATCGGCACGCTGCACGCGACGATCGAGAGCCAGAGCGGGACCGTGGGGCCGGGGTCGGCCGGTGCGGGGCGGGACCCCGTCATTGCTGTCGAGGACATGACACCTATCTCCTTCGGGTGTGGTGCGACGGGGCCCCGCAGGGCCGGAACAGGGAGGGGCCGGGCACGGACCCCGACCGGCCTCAGCCCTCGGCCGCACCCCCGGCGGCAGAACCCTCGGCGGCCGCGGCGGCGTCGGCCTGCCGCTGCTCGGCCAGCCGGCGCCGCGCGTCCGGCCAGAGGATCGGGAGCTCCTCCACCGGCACCTCCCAGAAGGTGAAGGTGGAGTCGCGCATGGTCGACCGCAGCGAGGTCATGATCGAGTAGTGCGGCTCGGTCTTGGCGTAGGTGTACAGGGCCTCGCGGGTCTCCCATGCGGAGAGCGTCCAGAAGGTGCGCTTCAGCGGCTCGGCGATGAGCGAGGCGCCGAGGGCGCCGGGGGCGGTGCGCACCTGCTTCCAGGCGGCGAGGGACTTCAGGAAGAAGCGCGGCACGTCGGAGAGCGAGCGGACCTCCAGCCGGGAGGCCATCACGAGAGCACGGGTCTGCGGCCGAGGGGCGTTCGGCGTGATCCAGGGGAGTGTGGGCATGGAGGGAGCCTTCCTCGGTCGCCGGCCCGGCGAACCACCCCGGGGCGGTCCGCCGGTACCGATAATGGCACCTTGCACTATCCACTATAGAGAGTGGAGATGTCCGATGCCAGTTTTTTCGGCGACCGGTGCGCCCCGACGGCCGGACGCCCCGCGGAGACCGCTCAGCGGCCGAGCTCCCGCAGCAGCTGCTCCGCCGCCTCCAGCCCCGAGGAGAACCCCGCCTCGTGCGAACCGATCTGGTCGTAGTGCAGCTGCTTGGAGTGGAAGTACGAACCGGCCAGCTTGATCCGGGTGCCCTCGTTGACGCGGTAGATCGTCTTCTGCAGGGTGCGCAGATCGAGGTCGATGACCGGGTGCTCGTAGCGGAGCTCGCGGATCACCGTCTCCTCCCGCACGGGCAGCGGGTAGTCGAGGGTCACGAAGTAGTCGCGCTCGGAGGTGAATCCGTGCAGCCGGTTCATGTAGTACGCGACGTACGGGCGGCTCCCGCCGTCGGCCGTGACCTTGCCGTAGTTCCAGTTGTCCCAGCGCGACCGGTCGGCGGGCATCACCGACGGGTCGGTGTGCAGCACCGCCACGGACGCGTTGTAGCGGATGCGCGCGAGCGTCTCGCCCTGCAGCGCACTCGGCTCGGTGAGGAGCCGGCGGGCCTGGTCGCCGTGCACGGCCACCACCGCGTGGTCGAAGCGCTCCGCGCCCGCCGCCGTCGACACGGTGACGCCGTCCGGCTGCTCGGTGACCGACAGCACCGGCTCGCCGAGCCGCAGCTTCGGGTCGATCGCCGCCACCGCCCGCCGCACGTACGAGATCGAACCGCCCTCCACCGTCTGCCAGTCGACGCGCCGGCCGCCGAGCCCGCCCTCGTCGTGCGCCATGAAGAAGGCGATGACCGTCGTCGCCGGCATCTCCCAGATCAGCTCGGCCGGCACCGACCACACCGCCGTGCACAGCAGGATGACGTAGCCGTACCGGAACTCGGCGCTGTAGCCGCCCCGGTCGAGGTACTCCCCCAGCGGCACGTCGGTGCGCTTGCGCAGGAAGTCCTTGCGGCCCTCCTGGTGGAAGCGGTGCGCCTCCCGCCAGATGGTGTGGAACTCCGCGGGGTAGCGGGCCAGCACCTCGTCCTCCGGCAGCGCCATCTCCTCGGTGCCGTACTGGAGTCCGGTGTCCAGGTCGAAGAAGTTGAAGCCGCCCTCGTGGCGGCGGGTGGGAACGCCCAGCTCGGTGAAGAACCGGCTGAGGTTCGGGTAGCTCGGCTTGTTGAAGACCACGAACGCGGTGTCGATGCCGAGCAGCCGTCCGGCGTCCTCGACCTCGATCGTGTTCGCGTGGCCGCCCGGACGGGGCTCCTCGTCGAAGAGGGTGATCTCGGCGTGCTCGCGCAGCCGGTACGCGGCGGACAGGCCGGCCACTCCGGCGCCGACGACCGCGACCCGGGGCTTGGTGGGAGCAGACATGCGGGGGTTCCTTCGCAGGCTAGGAGGCGATCAGGGTGCGGTGGATCCGGCCGCCGCGGCCGCCCTGCACCGCGGCGGCGAGGACGAAACCCGGAGCGGGACTGAGCAGTTCGAAATGCCAGGCGGCGTTCTCGGCGACCGGCCGGAGCGGGTCGGTCAGCCGGATGGGCGTGACGGCCGGCGGGCTGAACGAGAAGCCGGAGAGCTCCCGGCGCAGCCCGGTGCCGACGGCCTTCAGGTAGGCCTCCTTCAGCACCCAGTACGCGGCGATCCCCGCCGGCCGCTCGCCCTCCGGCAGGACGGCGAGAGCGGCCCGCTCGGCCGGCGCGAAGTGCCGCGGCAGGTGGCGGACGGCGTCCGGCCCGGCCACCGAGGGTTCGACGTCGACCCCGCAGGTGCCGCCCGCCGTGACCAGGCACGCCACCATGCCGTCGGTGTGCGAGAGGTTGAAGCGCAGGCCGTCGCCGGCCGGTTCGGGTTCCGGCCGGCCGTCGTCACCGGCCCGCACCCGCCAGCCGTCCAGCGGACGGCCCGAACGGGCGCTCAGCGCGTACCGGGCGAGCACCCGGCCGCCGAGGAAGCGCCGCCGGGAGGCCTCGCGGCGCAGCCGGGCCAGATGCGTCCGCTCGTCCGGGCCGAGCAGGGCGGCCCCGCCGTGCCGGGCCGCGAACGCCTCCACGGCGGGCTCGGGAAGCAGCCAGAGGTGGCCGTCACGTGCGGACATCACGCCTCCGCCGGGGCCGGGGCGCCGGGGCGGTGCCCAGCACGCCCATGCCGACGAGCTGCTTCAGCCACTCCGACATCTCCCAGCGCAGCCGCTCCCGGCAGGGCGGGCAGACCTTGAGATCCGGGTCGAGCCGGTCGCGTGATCCGCCCGCCCCGCAGGACGGGCAGGCCGCGCGGGTCCGGGGGTGTCGTGCCATGGGCGGGCTCCTTCCGGTGCGCGTTCACGGGGTCATCCGTCGGCGGGGCCGGGGCCGGTGCGCTCGGCCAGCGGGAACGGCCGGTGCGAGAACAGCCGGTTCTCCCAGTAGAGGCGGCGCAGCACGTCCATCACCTCGTCGACGACGGCGCTGTCGGTGACGGCCTCGTGCGGGTACCAGTGGCGGCGCAGCCGCTCCAGCTGGAGGAGCAGCAGGGCGCCGCTGGGCAGCGGGTCCTCCAGGGCCTCCGCCGAGTGGACGTGGGTGTGCACGCAGGCGGCGACGGCGTGCAGCAGGCAGTACTCCTTGGCGAGGTCGAACAGCTCGGCGGACTGCCCGTAGTCGCGGCCGAGTTCGGCGCGCAGGGCGAGGCACCGGCTGCGCAGGCCGCGGGCCCGGCCGAGGAGGTCCCCGGCGGTGTCGGCGGCGCGGGTGAGGCGGTCGCGCTCGTCGCCCTTGGCCTCCTCCGCGAGGCGGCGGAGGGCGGCGAGGGAGGCGGGTGCGGCGAGCAGGGCGTCGTCCCGGCCGCGGCTGTACAGCTCCTGGTCCCAGGGGCGGTAGAGCGGCAGCGGGGTGTCGAGGCCGTACAGGGTGCGGACGCGTTCCTCCGCGTCGGCGGCCGCGGCGGCGGGCGGCTCGACGGCGGCGGCGAGCAGGGCGTCCAGCTGGAGGGCGAGGTTCTTGAGGTTGACGACGGTGTTGCCGTCGGCGAAGTTGGCCACCAGGAGGTCGCGGAGCATCTTCTGGTGGATGCCGTAGTGCGGCAGGCCGCGGAGGTAGAAGCGGGCGCCGAGCACGATGTTGAGCTGCGACATGGTGCGTTCGAGCGTCGTCGGCACCAGGTACTTCGCCACCGACGACCACACGCTGGCCTGTTCCGGCACGAGCTGGAGGCTGCGGACCGCGCCGAGGCTGACCGCGTCGGCGACCATCAGGTCGGCGAAGCACTCGGCCAGCTGGCGCCGGGAGTACGGGATGTCGCTGACCGTGCGGCCGAAGATGACCCGGTGCTCGGTGAAGTCGAGGGTGACCCGCAGGGCGGTGTCGACGGCGGAGAGGGCGATGGAGCCGATGAGGGTCCGGGCGACCTGGGAGGTCTGCAGGGCGATCTCCAGGCCGGCGCCCTCGGCGCCGAGGCGGTTCGCCTCGGGCACGAAGACGCCGTCGACCCGGATGCCGCTCATGTCGAGGGCGCGCAGGCCGTGCAGCCGCTCGTTGGGCAGTTCCTCGACGGCGCCCGCCGGGGTGCGGCGCTTCTCCAGCAGGAGGATGGAGTATCCGGCGGGGCCGCCCGACTCCTTGGTGCGGGCGAAGACGGTGAGGCCGTCGGCGACGCGGGCGTTGCCGATCAGCCACTTCTCGCCGGTCAGCAGGTAGCCGCCGTCGACGCGTTCGGCGCGCATCTCGTTGCTGAGCACGTCGCTGCCGTGGTTGCGTTCGGACAGGCCCCAGGCGTAGCGGCTGCCCTGCTTCATGGCGTCGACGAGGTACTGCTTCTGCTCGTCGGTGCCGGCGATCCAGGCGGGCAGGAACGCCAGGCTGGTGATGATGAGGGCGGTGGCGGTGGTCGGGTCGCGGCGGGCGATGAGGCGCAGCAGGTTGAAGCCGGTCTCGACGTCGCCGGCCCGGCCGCCCTGCGCCTCGGGGATGTTGTACTCGTGCACCCCCCAGCGCTGCAGCAGGTTGACGAAGGCGTACGGGTACTCCTCGCGTTCGTCGTGGTCGAGGATCCGCTCGAACGGCATGCGGCTCGCCGGATCGTGCGGATCTCCCAGGTGGTTTTCCAACTCTGATGCGAGCCGTTCGAGTTCTGACTTCGACACCGGTCTCCTCCGGTCACGTGAGGGCAGGGGGCGGTCAGGCCAGCGCCGCGGGCGCGGCCGCGTACATCCGGCCCGCCGCGGTGAGGTCGAGCACGGTGTCGAGGGCCGGGGCGAGCAGCTCGGCCGCGCGGCGCGGCGGCCGGCCGTCGGCCCGGGCCAGCAGGTAGGCCAGGCAGGCGCCGAGCCAGCCGGCGGAGCCCGGCTTCTGCCCGTACAGCGGCAGGTGCCGGCTCGCCCACCACAGCTGCAGGCAGCAGGCCCCGGCCTGCAGCCAGGCGAACCGTTCGGCGAGGTCGACGAGTTCGTTGCCGGGCCGGGCCTGCTCCGCCTCGGCGGGCAGCGCGAGCAGGGCGGCGTGCAGCTGTTCGGCGAGGGCCGCGACCGCGGGTGCGCCGCCCTCCGCGAGGGCGGCCGCGGCGGGCGCCGCGACCGCACCGAGCGTGCCGGTCGGCAGGTCGCGGCCGCGCGCGTTGAGGTCGAGCCGGGCCGGGTCGTACGGCGGCAGCGGCGCGTCGAGCGCGAAGACCGCCCGGGCGCGGTCGTCGTCCGCCGTCACCGTCCCCGCCCGTGCCAGGGCGGGCAGTTGGCCGCTGAACGACCGCAGGTTGGCGAGCGTGCTGGTGTCGACCACGCGCACCAGGGCGGCGTCGCGCTGCAGCTTCTGGAAGAGGCCGCCGCCCGGGCCCTCGGCCCGCAGCACCGCCCGGGTCGCCAGCGTCGCGCCGCAGCGGGCGACGGCGTCCTCGACGGCCTCCGCGACGACGTGCTTCGCCGCGCAGCCCCAGACGCTGAACTGCTCGGGCGCCGCGTGGATGCCGCGGGCCGCGGCCAGCGCCACCGCGTCGGCGGCGAGCAGCGCGGCCGACGCCACCGCCAGCTCCCGCCGCTGGTACGGGGTGTCCAGGAGGACGGCCCTCCCGGTACGGCGTCCGGCGGCGAAGCCGAGGGTGAGGCGCAGCGCGGTGTCGGCGCAGCCGAGGCTGCCCGCGGTGGACATCAGCCGCACCACCTGCTGCGCCTTGACCGCCACCTCCAGCGCCTCGCCGGGCCGGCCCACGACCTGCTCCGCGGCGACCGGCAGGCGGTCGAAGCGCAGGTGCGCGAAGTCGATGCCGCGCATGCCGCCCGTGGGCACGGGCGCGCCGCGGTCCAGGCCCGGCCCGGCGGTGGCGAGGTCGAGCAGCACGGCGGTGAACGCCCCCGGCCCGCGCTCGCCGGTGCGGGCGACGACGTACGCGGCGTCGCACCGCTGCCCGAGGCCGACCATCCACTTCTCGCCGGTCAGCAGGTGGCCGCCGCCCGCCGGATCGGGCACCAGGCGGGTCGTGTTGGCCAGCAGGTCGCTGCCGTGCTCGGCCTCCGACAGGGCGAACGCCACCGCGCCGCCCGCCCGCAGCAGTCCGGCGACCTGCGCCTGCTGCGCGGCGGACCCGTGCAGGCGTACGCAGGTGGCGGCGGTGACGGAGAACATCGTCGCCGGCATCGCGTTGAGGTCGCGGCGGGCCGCGGCCCGCACGAGGAGCAGGCTGCGGTCGAAGGAGGCGAAGGTGCCGCCCATCCCGGCCGGCAGGTAGTCGAGGTGGAAGCCGGCCGAGCGGAGCGCCGCGGCCAGGTCGTCGGGGTAGGCGCCGGCGTCGTCGCGGCGGGCCGCGGCGGCGAAGCCGTACGGGTTGGCGGGGTCGTCGGCGGGGCCGAGCCGCTGCTCCAGCTGCTCGGCGGGCGCCGCCAGCCGGTCGAGGACGTCGGTCATCTCGCCCCCTCCAGGGAGCCGACCGACGACTCCAGCGGCACCGGCCGGTAGTCGGCCGCGGCGGCGGGCACGTGCACGCCCGCCGTGCGGAGCTGCGCCAGCCGGGTGTGGAACGCCGCGCCGCGCATCAGGTGGTGCGCGACCTCGGCGACGCGCCGGCTGCCGGGCGCCTTGAGGTAGCTGGCGGTCACCCAGTCGTTGAAGCTGCCCATCGCCGGGCCGCACCAGATCTGGTAGTCGAGCGTGCGGTCGGGGTCGCCGACGGTCGCCCAGCGCGAGGACATCCCGAGGTACCAGCGGAAGACCAGTGCCATCCGCCGCTTCGGGTTGTCCGCGGCCCGGGCGAGCTGCGCGGGGTCGCGGCGCTCGAAGTAGCCGACGCACTCGTCCCACACGTCGGCCAGCGGCCGCCGGAACACCTGCGCCTCCAGCCGGGCCCGCTCCCCCTCGGGCAGCGCCTCCAGGCCGTCGTAGGCCTGGTAGAGCTCGTACAGCTTCTTGGCCCGCATCGGGAAGAGCGTGCCCTTCTTCAGCACCTGCAGCTCGACGCCGAGCTCGAACATGTCGGCGGCCGGCGCCATCTCGAAGTCGGCGATGCCGGCCTCGGCGAGCAGCGTCTTCGTCGCCCGGGACGCCCCGGACTCCACGCACGACTGGTTGACCGAGCCGGTGACGACGTACGCGGCGCCCATCGCGAACGCCGCGGCGAGGGCGAGCGGCGTGCCGAGCCCGCCCGCCGCACCGACCCGGATCGGCACCGGGTAGCGGTGCTCGCGCTGCACGGTGTCGCGCAGCCGCAGGATGCTCGGCAGCAGCGCGGGCAGCGGACGGCGGTCGGTGTGGCCGCCGGAGTCGGCCTCCACCGTGATGTCGTCGGCCATCGGCACGTACTTCGCGAGGTCGGCCTGGAGCGGGGTGATCAGGCCCTGCTCCAGCAGGGCGCTGACGGTGGCGGCCGGGGCGGGCCGCATGAACCGCTCGGCGGTCTCGGTGCGGGAGATCTTGGCGATCACCCGGTGCTCGGCGACGGCCTGGCCGTCCGGGCCCTGCCGCAGGCCGGCCAGCCGGTAGCGCACGACGTGCGGGCTCAGCGCCATGAACGCGGACGCCTCGACGCAGCGCACGCCGTGCCGCAGGAAGAGTTCGACGGCCTCCCGCTCCAGCCGCTCCTCGCTGGGGCTGTGGATGAGGTTGACGGCGAACGGCCGGCCGGGGATCTCCGCCGCGAACCGGGCGAGCGCCTTCTCGATGGTCTCCGGCAGCAGTCCGGCCGCGCCGAACGAGCCGAGGTATCCCTCGCGGGCGAGGGCGATGACCATGTCGGCGGAGGCGATGCCGCCCGCCATGGCCCCGGCGAGGTAGGGCTGGCACACGCCGTGCGCGGCCAGGAACGCGGCCGAGCCGAGCCGCTGCGGGACCAGCGGCGGGGCCGCCGCGAGCAGGGG